>NZ_JBEYKR010000014.1:0-71562 GCF_040703535.1 Streptomyces sp. NPDC007346 | reverse complement strand
ATAGGCCGGCCCAGGGTCCTCCTCACGCGCCTCTTCCATCGGCCGCCGGCGGCCCGGTGCTCCGGTGAGTCTCCGGGAGCGGGGGTCCGGTGTGACGAGGAAGGCGAGGGCAGCGGCCGCGACGGCGACGACCGCGCCGGTGGCGAAGCCGCGCGAGAAGCCCGAGGTGTCGATTCCGGCGATGCTCACCGCGGCCATGCTCGACACCACCGCGGCGCCGAGCGAGGCCCCGAACTCGTGGAACGTACTGACGATCCCCGATGCCAGACCGGCTTCGTGCGGTTCGATCTGCCCCAGGGCCGTGGCGGAGGCGACCACGAACACCACTCCGGTGCCCGCGGCGGCGATTCCGACACCGAGGACCATCGCCAGGGTCCCGCCCCAGAACGCCGGGACCGCCATGCCGGCGGCGGCCACCAGGAGCCCGGCCACTCCGAGCAGGCGGGGTCCGGTGCGGCCGACGACGCGGCCCGCGCCGCTGGCCCCGACCATGGTGGCCAGAGCCACGGGCAGGAAGAGGAGGCCGGTGGCAAGGGGGCCGTACCCGCGATGGTCCTGGAGGTAGAACGTCCCGAGGAAGAAGACCATGATCATCAGGGCGGTGGCCACGAGGATCAGGAGGGTGCCGGCCGCGACGGGCCGGCGGATCAGCAGCCGTACGTCCATGAGCGGGCCAGCGGCCGTGCGCTGGCGCACCACGAAGGCCGCGTAGAGCACCACCGCCGCCACGAGGAGGATCGCGGTCGTCGCGGTGGCCCACCCTCGGTCCCCGGCCCTGATGAGGGCGTAGGTCAGGGCCCCGGTGGCCGCGGTCACCAGCAGGGCGCCCAGTACGTCGAGTCGCCCCCTGGTGGCGGGGCGCGGCTTCGGCGGGAGCTGCGCGCGCAGGGCGACGAACAGGATGAGCCCCACCGGGATGTTGATGAAGAAGACCCAGGGCCAGCCCGGTCCCGCCGTGAGGACCCCGCCGAGGAGCACTCCCAGCGCGGCGCCGCTGCCTCCCAGGGCCGACCAGATCCCCAGCGCCTTGTTCCGCTCGTCGCCCTCGAAGGTGGTGACGATCAGCGAGAGCGCGGCCGGGGAGAGCATGGCCGCGGCGAGGCCTTGGACGACGCGTCCCCCCAGGAGCATCGGCCCCGACGCCGCCAGACCGGCGACCAGCGACGCCGCGGTGAAGAGCAGCAGCCCGAGGAGTACGAGGCGGCGGGCGCCGAACAGGTCTGCGGCGCGTCCGCCGAGAAGCAGGAGGCCGCCAAAGGCGAGGGTGTAGCCGCTGACCACCCAGGTGAGCGTCTCGCGCTCCAGTCCGAGCTCCGCGCCCATGTGGGGCAGGGCTATCGCGACGACGGTGACGTCCAGGATCAGCATCAGCTGGGCGACGCCGACGATTCCGAGGATCTTCCAGCGCCGCGGGTCGGGGCTGGCGGTGCCCGTGGTGGAGGCCATGGGTTCGGTCATGACATTCCGCCCCCTTCAGATTAAGTCAAACAGAGGTGTTCGAGTTCCGTCGCGTACTATAACTCATACAACGGTGTTTGACTTAAGGGGTTGCATGTCTCGCCCGGTGCCCAAGTCCGCCCGCAGGGCCGACGCTCAGCACAACCTGGAGAAGATCCTCGACGCGGCGATCGGCTGCCTGAGTCAGGACCGGGATGCGAGCGTCATCGAGATCGCACGGGCCGCCGGGGTGGGCCGGGTGACGCTGTACGGGCACTTCCCGTCCCGGGACGCCCTGGTCGAGGCCGCGTTGACGCGGCTTCTCGACCGTGGCGACGAGGTCCTGGAGGCGCTGGATCTGACGGGTGATCCGCGCGAGGCGCTGCGCAGGCTGATCGAATCGAGCTGGCTGCTGATCGCACAGTCGAGTGCGGTCCTCGAAGCGGCCCAGGCCGGCCTGCCGCCCGGACGGGTGCGTGATCTGCACGCCAGACCCGAGCAGCGGGTGGGCGATCTGATCGCCCGGGGGCAGGCGGAGGGCGTCTTCCGCGCGGACCTGCCGGCCCCGTGGCTGGCCGGGGCGCTGCACCACATCATCAAGGGGGCCGCGAGCGATGTGGCCAACGGCCGGCTGGACCGGTCGGCCGCCCCGCACCTCATCTCCGAGACGATCCTGGGCGCCTACGCCCCGGTCGCCCGGGAGTGAGGTGCGGCGCACCGCCGGACACCCTTCGGGCTCAGCGCCCGAACGCGGTGAGGGGCAGTTCGACGCGGCGGTCGATCCGGTCCTGTTCCCATGTCCGGGTGTCGATCAGCCACCACCGCCGCACCTCGATCAGGTAGAGACGGTGCACGGCCGGCGCCCGCAGCGAGGACTGCGGCAGCATCCACCGCGCGCGCTCCGCCTCGTCGGGGAAGACGGCTTCGTAGAACAGGGAGTGGTACCGCTCCAGGTCGGCGGCGGCGACCTCGGAGCAGACCCCGGTGAACTGGGCCCCGTCGACCGCGGCGACCTCCAGCCCGGCCGCGCCGCCGCCGACGAAGAGCGAGCCGCCGACCTCGGGTGAGGAGGCGATGTCGCGGCTGTGCCGGGAGCCGGTCGCCGAGCCGTACAGGAAGCGCGGCGGACCACCGAGCCAGGCGTACTCCAGCGTCGCCACCCAGGGGGATCCTTCCGGCGACACCGTCGCCAGGTTCAGATAGCGCGCCTGGGCCAGGAGCCGTTCGGTCCGGTCGGTCAGGCTCTTCGCCTCCTCCTCGGCGACGTCGGGCGGTGATGGCTGGGTACTGTCACGCATGGCTCCAACTCCCTTGCTACGGGCGTTTGTTGGCGGAGAACCGGATGGAGGGTGGACGATGGGCCGAACGCCCCGCCTCCGGCTACGTGTGGCGGAGGAGGACGGGCAGGGCGGTGATCCCGTTGCCGATGAAGGTGCGCTCGTGTTCCGTCTCGTCGGGCTTGATGGCCAGTTCCAGCCGCGGGAAGCGCTCGAACAACGCCGGCAGAGCCACCTGGGCCTCCAGTCGGGCGAGGTGCGACCCGGGGCAGAAGTGGGCGCCCAGCCCGAAGGCGAGGTGGTCCTTGTCCGTGCGGTCGATGTCGAAGGCGGCCGGGTCGTCGTGGACGCCGGGGTCGCGGCCGTGGGCTCCGTAGCAGATCAGAATGGCGTCACCGGCCCGGATGACGACCCCCTCGCCGAGGTCGATGTCCTCGACGGCCCATCGCATGGGCAGATGCATCACCGGGCAGTGGGTACGCAGCGACTCCTCGATCGCGTCGTTCCAGCGATCCGGACGGGCCCGCAGGGTGCGCAACTGGCCGGGGTGGGCGAGAAGCTCGCGCACCGTGTGATCGATGAGGTTGATGGTGGTCGTGCTCCCGCCGCCGAGCATCAGCAGCAGGGTCGATATCAACTCGTGTTCGGTGAGGGGGTCGTTGTCCTCCTCCCGGGCGGCCAGGAGGAAGCTGGTGAGGTCGTCCCCCGGTTCCCGGCGCTTCGCGTCGATGAGCGTACGCATGGTCGCCACCAGGTCGTCGTTGATCGCGAGCGACTCCTCCTCGCTGACGTCGGTCTGCCCGACGGCCACGAACAGGTCCAGCACATCGGCACGTTGGCCGCGCGGCACCCCGAACAGGTCGCAGATCATCTCGGTCGGCACCCGGTAGGCGAACGCCTTGTGCAGGTCCACGGCCTCATCGCCCGGCCGTGTTTCCAGTTCGTCGAGCAGCCTGGCCACGATGGCCTCGACCTGGGACCGCATCGCTTCGACGCGCCGGGGGGTGAAGGCCGGCGTGATCAGCTTCCGCAGCCGCGCGTGGTCCTTGCCCTCGGCGGTGGCCATGGAGTCGACGTCCACCCACGGCGAGAGCCAGGGCACGGACCCGGGCTCGTAACTCGGTACGTTCTTCTTGAGGTTCCGGGAGACGCCCGGGTGCGTCAGCAGCAGTCTGACGACGTCTCCCCTGGTGACCGACCAGGCACCGACCCCTTCGGGCAGTTCGACGGGGACGGCGGGGCCCATCTCCCGCAGGCGGTCGACCTGTTCGTACATGCAGCGGCCACCCGAACTGTCGAGGGCCGTGGTGGGCGACGTGCTGAAGCCGATCATGTGTACCCCTTGCGGCTAGCTGGTTCGTCGAGTCCGGCCGGATGATGTGCGCACATCGGTGAGGGGCTCCGTCAGCCGGTGCCGGTGCCCTCGGTGAAGGAGCTCCAGAACAGGGCTTCGTAGCCGTGGACCATGCGGGCGGTACGCAGGGCGCCCGTGGGGTCGTCCCCCTCCGAGAGGCCTTCCTTCAGCGTGGCCACCGCCTGGTCGAGAAGCTCCTGCGGAGTGTCGGCGAAGAAGAGGAAGTGCCCGACCTCCGCGTCGCCGAACCCGTACCGGGCACGCAGGGCGTCGGCCGCACGGGCGTACTGGCGGCCCGACTCCTCGGCGTTGGCCAGAAGGGCGAGGGCCGTGTCGCTGCGCGTGCCGTGGAGCGCGGTCTGCGTCAGATAGGCGGGGTAGGCCTGGGCGAGGGGGCTCGGCTCATGGGCCGCCAGCCGCTGTTCGTCCAGGCCGAGCGCGGCGGCGAAGTCCTGGAGCAGCCGCAGGGCCTGCCCCTCTCCCTGGGCCATCGTGAGGAAGAGGTCGCCGGCCCGCGCGGACGGGAAGCGGGAGGCGAGCAGCGCGAAGCTGCGGCGGTCGCTGCGCACGAGGTGGTACAGCTCACCGGCCAGCGCGCCGAGTGTCTCCTTGGGTACGTGCCCCGCCTCCAGCAGATCGAGGAACCGGTTGCCGGCCGGATGCCCGGCCGTCTGCCGGCGCGCCGACCTGATCAGGCCGGTGATGTCGTCGTCGTTCATCGAACGCTCCTTGTCCTCCGTCGGGTTCAGCGGTTTCGTCCGTGCGCCGGGACCTTGCGGCGCAGATCGCGCCCGGTGGCCGGCCCCGGCACCGGCTCGGCGATCCAGGGGCCGTCGGCACAGGCGTCGACGACGCCGTCCTCCAGCCACGTGAAGCGGGCCGCCAGCAGGTGGCGGGCGACCGCCCGGTCACCGGCGTCGGTGTTGCTCCGCAACCGTTCGAAGAGCTCCGCGACGCGCCGCCGCGACTGGGTGCAGAAGGCGTCGGCGAGCTGGACGGGTGTGTCACCGTGCGCGGTCAGCGCCTCGGCGTAGGCGCAGGTGACGGCCATCGCGTACAGCTCGGCACCTATGTCGACGATGCGCCCCAACTGCCTCTGCTCATCGTGGAGTTCGGTGTCCGGCAGGTGCGTGTACGTCTCTGCTGCCCGTGCCAGTCGGCCTGCGGCCTCCTCGACGAAGCGCCGGTGCCGGACCAACGGCTCCGGGGCCCTGGGGCGGGCGTCCCGCCGCTCGGCGCCACCGGCCGCTGCCTCCGTACCGTCCTCGGCGCGACGGCGCTCGATCACCGCCGTGGCGATGAAGGTCCGCAGGGCCTCGGTGGAGCCGTCGAAGATGCGGCCGATCCTCAGGTCGCGCAACAGCTGTTCCGCCGGTACGCCGCGCTCCCCCCGGGCCGCCGCCGAGGAGGCCGTCTCGTAGCCGCGGCCTCCCCTGATCTGCACGAGTTCGTCGGCGACCAGCCACGCCTGCTCCGACGCGAAGAGCTTGGCCAGCTCCGCGTCGAGCCGGGTGTCGGCGCTGCCCGACTCCGCGAGGCGCCCGGTGACCTCCACCATGGCCTCCAGCGCGAACGCGGTCGCCGCGATGAACGACAGCTTGCCCGCGACGGCGTCGTGCTCGCCGATCGGCCGGCCCCACTGCACCCGGACACCGGCCCACTCACGGGCGACCTTCAGGCTCCACTTGGCCGCCGCGGCGCACACCGCCGGGAGCGACAGCCGGCTGGTGTCCTGCGCCGCGAGCGCGATGTCCAGCCCGGCCCCCTCGTCCCCGATCCGGTGGCTCGAGGGGACCTCGACCTCATGCAGGCGGATCACCCCGTTCTCCAGGCCCCGGAGGCCGAGGAAGGAGCTGCGGTGCTCCACCGTGACCCCCGCGGAGTCGGCTTCCACCACGAACGCGGTCATCCCGCCGGGCCCCGCGTCCGAGGCCGGGACCACGGCCATCACCACGAGCAGGTCCGCGATCACCCCGTTGGTGGCCCACAGCTTCACCCCGTTCAGCGTGTACGTGCCCGAGGCGCGGTCCGGGACGGCGGTGGTGTGCATCCGGAAGGGGTCGTTGCCGATGTCCGGCTCGGTGAGGGTGAACGCGGAGATCTCCCGTACGCAGCGCGGCAGGAACGCCCGCTTCTGCTCCTCGGTGCCGGACAGCACGATCGGCTGGACCAGCCCGATGGCCTGGTGGGCCGCGAGCAGTTCGCCGAGTGCCGAGTGCGCCGTGGTGACGATCATCAGCGCCCGGAAATAGCACATCGTGGAGAGGCCGAGGCCGCCGTACTCCCGGGGAATCCTGATGCAGAGGGCGCCGATGTCCTTCAGCCCCTCGATGACCTCGTCGGGGACGCGGTCCTCCCGCTCGATGAGGTCGCCGTCGACCTTCTTCTCGCAGAACTCCCTCAGGCGGGCGAGGAACCGCTCGTCCTCGTGCGCCAGGCGCCTCGGGTCACCGGCGGGCAGGGTCAGCAGGCCGGTGCGGGGCCGTCCGAGGAACAGCTCCGCGCCGAAGCTCGGCGCCGTCACCGCTCGGCCGCGGGCGCGGCCTCGATGAGGGAGAGCGGTCCGGCCGCACCGAGCCGTACGGAGCGCACGGTGAAGCCGGTCTCCTGGAGCATCGCGCGGAACTCGCTCTCGGTCCGCTCCCGCCCGCCGGTGTTGACCAGCATGTTCAGGTCGGTGAAGAACATGATCGGCTGGTCCGTGGAGGCGGTCTCCGGGAGTACGGAGCCCACGATGAGCAGGGTGGCGGAATCGGGCATCTGGGAGCGGCAGGAGCGCAGCAGCGCCCGGGAGTCCTCGTCGCTCCAGTCCTGGAAGACGCTCTTGATGATGTAGAGGTCGCCGTCCGTCGGGATGTCCTGGAAGAAGTCGCCCGCCTGCACCTCGCCGCGGTCCGCCACGCCCGCCCTGCTCAGGGCCTCGGGCGCCTCGGCGACCCCGCTCGCGCTGTCGAACACGATGCCCCGCAGATGGGGCTGGGTGGACAGGATCGCCGCCAGCAGGGTGCCGTCACCGCCGCCGAGGTCGATCACCTTCTTGACCTGGGAGAAGTCGTACCCGGCCGCCAGCTGCCCGGCGGCGATCCTCGACTCCTCGCTCATCGCCTCGTTGAACAGCCTGTTGGCCTCGCCCTCGTCGGCGACGTAACTGTAGAAGTCCTTGCCGTAGACGTGGTCGAACGCCCGCTCCCCCGTCGTGACGGAGTGTCCGAGACCCTGCCACGCGCGGAGCAGGATGGGGTGGCAGAACATCCGGGAGAAGGCCCGCAGCGAGTCGGGGGAATCGGACCGCAGCTGGGCCCCCACATCGGTCAGCGCGAAGCGGCCGGGCTCGGGCTCGGTGGTCAGCCCGACCGCCGCCAGCGTACGCAGCAGGCGGCGCAGCGACGGCTCATGGGTTCCGCTCTCCGCCGCCAGCTCGTCGCTGCCGCGCACCTCGTCCTTGATCAGGTCGGCTATGCCCAGGTCGGCGGCCACACCGATGGAGTGGGCCGTCATGTAACCGCCGATCCGCTCGATCAGCGCTGCCCTGAGGTCCATCTTCTGGGCGGGGTCGTTCGTGACTGCGGTCATCGGGATTCGTCCTCCGGTGTCGGTGTCGGATGTCGTGCTTCGTACGTCGGGCGTCGGGCGTCGGGCGTCGGGGGAAGGGGGAAGGGGAAGGGGAAGGGGAACGGTGGCGGAACGGCTACGCGTGCTGCGGGCGGCCGGTGAGCCGGTGTCGTACCCAGACGTTGGGCTCGATGTAGACGGCGTGGTCGTGCTCCACGTCCACCACGAGCGGGCTCAGGGCGCCGGCCACTTCGGCGGGGCCGCTGCGGTCCAGGGGCAGCCCGGTCCACGAGCGCCACTGGGCGAGGCTGCCGGAGATCGTCATCGACACCGGGCAGACCTTCAGCACCTGGCCGCCCGCGCGCACGTGCACGCGCAGCCAGGGGTCTTCGGGCAGTCCGTCAGGGCGGGTACGCCGTGCGTACCGGTCCATCGACAGCTCCGGGTGCGCGTGTTTGAGGCTGGGCCGCACCGGTGCCACCAGGTCGTGGCAGCCCTCTCGGCGACCGTGGTCCTTGAGGGCCCGCAGGACCCGCCCGGACAGGTTCTGTGCCTTGCGTCCGGGGGCCACGGCGATCTCCATCGCGCACAGGGTGTCGAGGTCGCGGCCGGAGTAGGTGTCGGACATGCACTGGCGGAGCGCCTCGTCCCAGCCCTGGTCGGGCAGGGTGTCCGGGTCGCCGTCCCAGGCGAGCGGCACACTGGCCGCACGGGCGACGACCGTGCCGTCGTCGTCGAACACCACGAGCTGGTGCCGGGCGTGCCGCTCGAAGGCCCAGTGGACGAGCATGGGGTCGGGACGGATGTACGCCGGCCAGGACGACTCCATCGTCAGCATGGCCGACTCCAGGTCGGGCCGTTCGGCGAGACTGGCGACGTGCAGCCCGGCGACGCCGAGGCCGGTGCCGGTGCCGGGGCTGGTGCTGGTGCTGGTGCTGGTGCTGGTGGGCATGACGGATCTCCTGTCGTGATGTCCGTGATGTCGTGGTGCCCGTGGTGCCGTGGTGCCCGTGGTGCCGTGGTGCCCGTGTGCCCGGGGTGCCCGGGGTGCCCGGGGTGTCGTCGTGCCGTGGTGTCGTCGTGCCGCGACACGGCGGCCGGCGTCAGTCGGCCAGTCGACGGGCGGGCTGCGGCCCTGTGGGCAGGGCCGAGCCGTCGTGCGGGGCGCGCAGGAGTTCCAGGTACCGCGACCGGGGTACCGGGCGGGCCCCGAGCAGCCTGGCGTGGTCGCCGTCGTGCTGGACGTCGACGGCGAGGCCGCCTGCCTCGGCGAAGCGCCGGCTCAGTTCGAGGACGGCGACCTTCCCCGCTCCGCTGCGCAGCGTGAACTGCGAGTCCGCGCTGAAGACCGCGCCGACGCGCATCCCGAAGGTGCCTCCGACGAGCTCACCGTCCTCCCAGACCTCCACACTGTGGGCATAGCCGCACGCGTGCAGCCGGCACAGGCTGGCGAGCAGCTCGTCGGTCAGCCACCGCTCGGAACGGCCCTCGCGGCAGTGCGAGACGACGCGTTCGAAACAGACGTCGACGGTGGTGGTCCACCGCGTCTCCCCGCGCAGTTGGCGGCGCAGGCTGCGCTGGACGTGGGCCCGGTGCGCCGGGATGAGGGGGCGCGGGTCGGGGGAACACCAGGCGACGGAGAAGGGCTCCTGGGAACCGGCCAGGAGTCTCACCCGCCCGGCGGCCACCTCGGGCTCGTAACTCATCTCGTTGAACAGCCGGTGTTCGGGGCCTTCGGCGGGGAAGGGGTAGAGCCCCTGGCGGTAGGCGCCGAGCAGGCTCTGCGGGCTCAGGTCGTCGCCGAACGCCACCGGCCCTTCGGCGGGTGCGTGCGTGAGGTCCAGGGATTCCCAGGCCGGCCGGGGCCGGGGCAGGCTCGCGATCAACATGCCCGCCTCACAGGAAGTCGATGTCGGTCAGATACCGGATGTAGCGATCGAGCATCTCGCCGTCCACCGGCGGGATCTCGATGCCGCTGCCGCGCAGGGCCTCTTCGACGTTGTCCCGGGTGAAGACCGGAAAGGTGGTCTCCAGGTACATCTCGGCCACGCTCATCGCCCCCGTGGAGCACCGGTCGATGAAGAGCGGGGCGAACGGGGTCATGGGGTGGTCGGGCTGCTCCACCGCGACCCGGACCACCTCGTCGAGCCACTCGTTCCAGGACACGTCACGGATGGTGTGCCCGTGGGCCCGCAGCCGGTCGGTGAGGACGGAGACGTTCGTCTTGCCCGGATTGGTCAGGTGGTAGACCTCGCCCGAGGGCAGCCGGCGCCGGGCGATGTGCGCCACGGCTGCCGCGAAGCAGTCCACGGGGGTGTAGTCGAGGGGGAGTTCGGCCACCGGAGAGGTGCCGGTGTCCACGATGAACCTCTTCATCGCGCACATTTCCGTCGCCGTGTTCCAGGCGCCGGTCTCGCGGTCGCCGGAGATGTCGGCGGCCCGGTGGACGGCCACCGGGAGCCCTGCCTCGGAGGCGTTGCGCAACAGCAGTTCGGCGACCCATTTGCTCTCGACGTAGCCGACGGACAGGTGGTCGACGTGGGCGGCGGGGGTCTGTTCGGTGACGTGGCGGACGCCCGCGGTGCCGAAGCCCGAGATCACCGCCATGGTGGAGGTGTAGTGGACGGGGGCGTTGCGGTAGCGGGCGGCGAGGCGGATGATCTCGCGCGTGCCGTCGACGTTGGCCGCCCGCATGTGCGCGTAGGGGTAGATGAAGTTGACCAGGCCGCCCGGGTGGTGGACGACGTCGACGAGCCGGGCGAGCCGGTCGAACGCGTCCTCCGAAAGCCCCAGCCGTGGCGCGGCCAGGTCCCCCCGGACGGCGGAGATCCGCCCGGCGGCACGGTGTCCGGCCAGGTCGTCCTTGAAGTAGTGCCGGGCGTTGGCCTGGATCCGGTCCATCGCGTGGGCGTCGCTGTCGGCCCGTACGAGACAGTGCACGGTCGCGTCGGTGGTGGCCAGCAGCTCGCGCAGCAGATAGATCCCGAGGAAGCCGGTGGCGCCCGTGAGGAAGATGTGGGCGGGCTCTTCCCAGGAGGCGGGGGTGACCGGTGTCCGCCGGACGGGGACGTCCAGCGCGGCCTCGGCGGTGAAGTCGACGGCCTTGGCGTCGTCGTCGGAGAACGTTCCGGCCCTGGCCGACTCGACGGCGGCCGCGAATCCGCGCAGGGTCGCGTCGTCGAGCAGCAGCCGGATCAGCGGACGGACCTGGGTGATCATGATGCCGAGGGAGGCCCGGACCTTCGCGAGGAGCTGGGCGGCCAGGATCGAGTCCCCGCCCAGCTCGAAGAAGTTGTCGTACGGTTCGACGTGGTCGGTGCCGAGCACCTGGCGCCAGATCCCGGCCACGGCCCGTTCGACCGCGCCGGCCGTCCGCCCGGCTCCGTCCGCCGGGGCGGACGGGCGCTCCGCCGCCCCCGCCTCCGGCTCGGGCAGGGCTTCGAGGTCCACCTTGCCGTTGGTCTTCACCGGCATCCCGGAGAGCTGGACGAACGCCGAGGGCACCATGTAGCCGGGCAGCCGCTCGGCCAGGTACGCGCGTAACTCCTGCGCCCCGAGCGGTCCCGCGCCGCTGGACGCCGGGACGTAGTACGCGGCGATCTCGGCCTCGCCGCGGCGGCTGTACGTCGTCACCGCGGCGTCCGCGATCCGCTCGTGCGAGGAGAGCGCCGCCTCGATCTCGCCCGGCTCGACGCGGAAGCCCCGCACCTTCATCTGCCGGTCGGCGCGCCCCACGATCTCCAGGTTCCCCTCGCGCGTCCACCCTCCGAGGTCCCCGGTGCGGTACATCCGCGTTCCGGCCGGCTCCGCGTGGGGGTCCGGCAGGAACCGCTCCCGCGTCGCGGACTCCGTCAGGTAGCCCTGGGCCACGCCGCGTCCGGAGATGTACACCTCGCCGTGCCGCCCCGTCGGCACCGGGCGCATCTCCTCGTCCAGCACATGGACGACGGTGCCCGGCAGCGGCCGGCCGACCGGGGCCGGGCCGCGGTCGGGAAGGGCCTGCGGCGTGATCTCCATCGTGCAGGAGGTGATGGTCGTCTCGGTGAGTCCGTACGCGTTCACCAGGCGCGAGCCCGGCATGAGCCGCAGGGCGGTCCGGCAGTCCTCGGCGTGCACGGCGCTGCCGCCCACGATCGTCAGCCGGACGGGAAGCTCCCCCGGCTCGTTGGGCTTCCCCGGCTTCCTCGGCTCCCCCAGCTCGTTCGGCTCGTTCAGCTCGTTCGCGAGCTCGGCCAGGAAGGCACGCCAGTACGAAGGGGTCAGGTCCATGACAGTTATATGGCGGTCGGTCAACTCGCCCCGGAGTTCGCTCGGAGCCCAGAGGCGGTCGGGCAGCACGAGCGTCGCACCGTTCAGCAGCGTGACCAGGATCTGCTCGATGGAGGTGTCGAAGGTGACGGCCGCGAGCTGTAGCACCCGGTCCGCCGGACCGATTCCGTACCGCTCGTTGACCTCGCCCACGAGGTGGGCGAGCGAGGCGTGGTCGACCTTCACGCCTTTCGGAGCCCCGGTGGAGCCGGAGGTGTGGATGATGTACGCGCAGTCCGCCGCCTCCACCGCCGCCGCCTCCACCGCCGCCGCCTCCGCCGCCTCCGCCGGAGCCTCCACCGGCTCCCGCTCCGGAGCGCCGACGTCCAGGACCGGCAGACCCTGCGCACCGAAGTGGTCCGGAGTGCCCGGGGCCGCGAGGACCGCCGCGCAGCCGGTCTCCTGGGCCAACGCCGTTACGCGGCGCTCGGGCAGACCCGGTTCGACGGGCAGATACGTCGCCCCGGCCCTCAACGTGGCGAGCAGGGACACCACCAGGCCGATCGACCGTTCCTGGTGGACCATGACCACGGAACCCCGGCCGACGCCACGGGCTCGCAGCCGGCGCGCCAACCGATCGGCGGAAAGGTCGAGTTCGGCATAGGTGATCCGCTCATCACCCTGTTCCACCGCGATTAACCGCGGTTGGGCGGCAGCCCGAAGTGCGAAACGCTCGTGGACCAGCATCTTGCTCTCGTTTTCCATCGGTCCCCTCGATCAATGGCGCGGGCACGTGTGGTCAAGCAGCAGCGGTACAACGAAAGAATGGTGACTTCTTGGGGCTCGCTCCCCTACCGGGAGCACGAACACCGCTCGCGAGCTGTGGCGCGGTTCGTCGACGGTTCGGTCCATGTGGAACGGTCTGACCTGAGCACTCATCCAGCGGGCACACCCGTACCCCTAGGGGGTTGGGGTATCTCGCTCCCCCGCTCCGGGCATGAGCAACCTTGCACCCAGGAAGCTAACTGATCAAGCGTCAGTTGGCAACGAGACAGCCGAATGCGGACGCGGCCATTCATTTATTGCATATCGCCCACACGGAAAGCGAGGAGATGATATGCGGCGATACAAAATGGGCATGCGGGCCGGATTAGCTAATACCCAAGAGCGTCGCACTCAGCAGGAGCGCGACGTACGACGGTTACCGCACGCCTCCGGTCAGGGGGTCGCGGCCGAGACGACATAGACGACAGGGCTGGCCGGGTCGGTCATATTGACCGTGATGGTCTGGGTGGGGCGCGGCTTCTCGTTGGTGTGCGTGGTGCTCGCCCAGTTCTGGTCCGGGGCGAAGTACCAGTCGGTGATGTTGATGTCCCGGGCGCTGATGTTGACGGTCCCGGGCTCCAGGGCCGCGCGGCCGGTGCCGACGCCGGTCAGGAAGCGGTCGAGCCCGGCGGAGGTCGTCCGGAACTTCACGTACATCCGGCTGGCTTTCCAGTTGTTGGTCTCGTAGTACTGGACCCCGGTGCCGTTCCCGGGGTTCGGGATCTCGAAGATCCGGCGCTGCATCCGCGACGGCCAGCCCTCGCGGAGGCCCTGGGCGGCCGCCTCGGTCTCCTTGTCCTTGCCCGAGCGGCGGCTCTGGCCCGCGGAGATCAGCAGGTAGCCGGCGGGAATGCCGATCAGCAGCACGATGATCGTGGCCGTGATGAACCGCCGCTTGAAGACCCGGCGGGGGCTCTCGGGCGGCTTGCCCTCGCCGCCGGCCGGCGACTCGGACTGGGGCGGCGCCACGGGGTTGTCGGCTGCGATCATGATCAGGTGGTCCCTCGTGCTGCGGAGCGGAGTACGGAGGCGGGGAGGCCGGTCGGGTGCGGGGAGCGGCTTCGCGGGTTACGGAGTCGGGCGGGGCGGCTTCGGGGCTTACGGAGTCGGGGGCGGGTTACGGAGTCGGGTGCGGGGCGGCTTCGGCCTTTGCGGTGTCGGGGGCGTCGGCGGCTTCGGTACACGTGCGTGGACGCCTGGCGGGCGGCTGCGGTTCAGTCGGCCGTCCGGGTCGCCCGGGTGTTGCGGAGGGTGCTCGCCGCCTGGTCGTAGATCTGGGCGTACCGCTCGTACCGCTCGACGCGGCGCCGGTTGGCCCGGCGGAAGCGGCGGGCGACCAGCCGGGCGAGGTCCGCGGCGCCGACCATACCGGCCTCGGGGCCGAGCTGTGCCTTGGCGATCCTGGCCTCGGGGCGGTAGCCGCGGCCGGTGAGGTGGCGCTTGAAGGCGTCCCGGGCGGGGCCGATCAGGAGGTCGTCGGCGGCGCTGACACCGCCTCCGATCACGAAGCACGAGGGGTCGAGCGCGGCGGCCAGGTTGGCGATGCCGACGCCGAGCCACTGGCCGATGTCCTGGAGGAGCTCGATGCACATCGCATCGCCCTCGCGGGCCAGCTCGGTGATGAGCGGGCCGGTGATGTCGGGGATGTTGCCCTTCACCCGGTCCAGCAGGAAGTGCGCGACCGGGGAGTCGGCGGCGGCCAGTTCCTTGGCCTCGCGGACCAGGGCGTTGCCGGAGCTGTACTGCTCCCAGCAGCCGCGGTTGCCGCAGGGGCAGCGGTGGCCCGAGGGCACGACCTGCATGTGGCCGAACTCACCGGCCACCCCGTACTTGCCGCGCTTGACCTGGCCGTCCTCCAGGATCGCGCCGCCGATCCCCGTACCGAGCGTGATCATGACGAGGTGGTCCTCGCCGCGGCCCGCACCGAAGCGCCACTCCGCCCAGGCCGCCGTGTTGGCGTCGTTGTCGACCATGACGGGGACGACGAGGCGGGAGGCGATGGCGTCGCGCAGGGGCTCGTCGCGCCAGGCCAGGTGGGGGGCGAAGAGGACCTTGGAGCGGTCGGCGTCCACCCAGCCCGCCGCGCCGATGCCCACCGCGTGGACGTCGTGCCGGTCGGAGAGGTCCAGGACCAGTTCGACGATGGTGTCCTCGACGACCTTGGGGCTCTTGGACTTGTCGGGGGTCTCGGTGCGCAGCTGTTCCAGGATGTTGCCGTCGGCGTCGACGACGCCCGCCATCACCTTCGTACCGCCGATGTCGATCCCGACCGTGGGAACGCGCGGCGCGGTGAGGTGCGAGCGGCGTTCCTTGGTGCCGACGGTCTTGAGGACGGTGGCGCGGGCGGAGCCGCGGTCTGCGAAGTCGCGGTACGTGCTCATCGTCCCTGCGGGGTCGGGGAAGCCGGTCGCCTCTCGCGCCCGGCGGCGGACGGCGTCCGCCGGGCTCGATTCTGCCACTGCCGCGCCCCCGGGGCCGTCGGCCGGGGTCGGCCGCGCCGGGGCGGGTCTCCGGTCAGGGGACGCTGTCGGTGGACGCGGAGGTGCCCGGGAGGGTGGGGGCCGGGGTGCGTTCCAGCTCGTGGCTGAGCTCCTCCAGCTCGCTGCCGCCCGCCATCTGACGGGTCAGTTCGTCCAGCGTGATGTCGTCCTTGGTGTGGCTGCCGGACATCGCGCCGCGCTTGAGGAGGATGAACCGGTCGCCGACGAGGTGGGCGTGGTGCGGGTTGTGCGTGATGAGGACCACGCCGAGCCCGGCGTCGCGGGCGGCCGCCACGTACTTGAGCACCACCCCGGACTGCTTGACGCCCAGCGCCGCGGTCGGCTCGTCCAGGACGAGGACCTTGGCGCCGAAGTGGACGGCACGGGCGATGGCCACGCACTGGCGCTCGCCGCCGGAGAGGGTGCCGATGGGCTGGTCGACGTCGCGCAGGTCGATGCCCATGCGCAGCAGCTCGGCGCGGGTCGTCTCGCGCATCCGCCGGACGTCGAGGCGCTTGAAGGGGCCGGTGCCGAGCGTGGGCTCGGAGCCGAGGAAGAAGTTCCGCCAGACCGGCATCAGCGGGACGACGGCGAGATCCTGGTAGACGGTGGCGATGCCCCGGTCCAGGGCGTCGCGCGGGTTGGCGAGGGTGACCTCCTCCCCCTCGATCAGGAACCGGCCGGCGTCGTGCCGGTGCAGCCCCGCGATGATCTTGATGAGGGTGGACTTGCCGGCGCCGTTGTCCCCGAGGACGCAGGTGATCCCACCCGCGTGGACCTCCAGCGAGACGTGTTCCAGGGCTTTGATGTTGCCGTAGAACTTCGATACGTCGTCCAGCTCGACCAGGGGGCCCGCGCTCTTCTCGGACGTGGCCGTCATGTTGTCGCCTCCGCGCGCTTGCGCACCCACGCGTTGAGCAGGGTGGCCAGGAGCAGCATCGCTCCCAGGAAGAATTTGAACCAGTCCGGGTTCCACTCGGCGTACACGATGCCCTTGCTGGTCATGCCGAAGATGAAGGCACCGACCGCCGAGCCGATCGCGGAGCCGTAGCCGCCGGTGATCAGGCAGCCGCCGATGACGGCCGCGATGATGTACGTCAGCTCGTTGCCGACGCCCTCGCCGGACTGGACGACGTCGTAGCTGAAGAGCAGGTGCTGTCCGGAGACCCAGGCGGCGAAGGCGACACCCAGGTAGAGCCCGATCTTGGTACGGATGACGGGGACGCCGACCGCGCGGGCGGCGTCGGCCTCGCCGCCGACCGCGAAGATCCAGTTGCCGAAGCGGGTACGGAGCAGGATCCAGGTGGCGAGCGCGACGAGCGCCACCCACCACAGGATCGTCACCTTGAACTCGACGCCGCCGAGGGTGAGCGTCGAGGCGAACAGGGCGCGGGCGGACTCGAAGCCCTCCATGTCCCCGATGGCCTTGGTGGAGACCGTGCCGCTGATCAGTTTGGTGAGGCCGAGGTTGAGCCCGGTGAGCATCAGGAACGTACCGAGCGTGATGATGAAGCTCGGCAGCTTGGTGCGGGTCAGCACGAACCCGTTGAACGCGCCGATGGCGAGCGTGACCAGCAGCGAGACGAAGACGCCGACCCAGACGTTGGCCGTCATCTGGTAGCTGAACATCGAGGAGATCAGCGCGGAGCTGGTCACCAGGACACCGGCGGAGAGGTCGAACTCGCCGCCGATCATCAGCAGCGCGACCGGGGCGGCCATGATGCCGAGGACGGAGGCCGCGTACAGCACGGTCCCGAAGCTGGAGGCCTGGAGGAAGCTGTCGGCGACGATCGCGAAGAAGAGGAAGACCGCTGCCGCGCCGACGACCGAACCCAGCTCGGGGCGGCCGAGCAGCTTGCGCACCGGCGAGGTGCGCACCAGGCGCTCGTCCGCCTTCGTCGGCTTCTCCGGGGCGGCGGCTGTGGAGCCGCTCATCGGGTGCCCCGCTTGGTGTAGTCGGCCAGGGCGTCCGCGTCGTCGGCGGTGATGATCTGCGGGCCGGTCAGAACGGGCTGGCCGCCGCCGAGGACGTTGAGGTTGGAGCGGTAGAGCCAGAGCAGGTCGACGGCCTGGTAGCCCTGGAGGTAGGGCTGCTGGTCGACGGCGAAGCCGAGCTTCTCGGTCTGGAGGCCGGTGGCGACCTTGGCGTTCAGGTCGAAGGTGTCGATCTCGGCCTTGCTGCCCGCCGTCTGCTTGGCCTGGACGGCGGCGTCGGCGAAGGGGGCGCCGAGGGTGACGACCGCGTCGATGCTCCTGTCCGACTGGAGCTTGGCCTCGATGGACGCCGTGACGTCGGGCATGTTGGTGCCGTCGACGTACAGGTTCAGCATCGTGCCGTCGAAGGTCTTCTTCGCCCCGGCGCAACGCTGCTCGTGGCCCACGTTGCCCTGCTCGTGCAGGACGCACAGCGCCTTCTTGCGGTCGCGCCTGTTCAGCTCGTCGCCGACGGCCTCGCCGGCGATCGACTCGTCCTGGCCGATGTGGGTCAGGGCGCCGAACTCCTTGGACTCGGCGGAGCCGGAGTTCACCGTGACGACCGGGATGCCCGCCTTGACGGCCTTGGCGACCACGGCCTTCATGGCGTCCGGCTTGGCCAGCGAGACGATCAGCCCGTCGACCTTCTTGTCGATCGCGGTCTGGACGAGCTGGGCCTGCTGGTTTCCCTCGTCGTTGTGCGAGTAGAGGAAGTTGATGTTGTCCTTGAGGGCCGCCTGCTCCGCGCCCTTCTGGACGATGTCCCAGAAGGTGTCGCCGTCGCCCGAGTGGGTGACCATGGCGAAGGTCCAGCGGGGCGTGTTCACCGCGGCCCGCCCCTCGGCGGCCTCGGCCGCGCGCTCTTCCGCCCGCTTGCCGCCGGTGCTGCTGCATCCCGCGAGGGAGGCGCCCAGCACCACTGCCAGCACGGCGCCCATCGCGCGTACCCCTGTCCGAACCCTTGCCACGACGCCGTGCCCTTCTACTGCTGCTCGCTGTGCGCTTGACCGGGCCGGGGAGCGTACGGCCCCGGGCCGGCTGCCCAGTATCCCCGAGCCTGGGCCTGGCGCGCCCGGCAGGGGCGGCGGGATCCCCCTGCCGGGCCGTGCGGGGCTCTGCCGGCCCGTCCTCGAACGCCGGACGGGCCGGAGCCGACGGGCCGGCGGTGGCGCCCCTGCTCAGGGGCGGGAGAGGAGCTGGAAGGCGAACGCGTAGCGCGAGGCCCGGTAGACGTGCGCGCCGAACTCGACCGCGCGGCCGGTGTCGTCGTACGTCGTGCGCTCCATGGTGAGCAGCGGCGCGCCCGGCTCCTCGTCCAGGGCCTCGGCCTCCCCGGCCGTGGCGGCGCGTGCGCCGACGGACTGGCGGGCGCTGTGCAGCGTGATGCCCGAGGCGCGCATCATCCGGTAGAGCCCGGTGGACTCCAGCTCCCGCACCGGCAGGGCGAGCAGGTCCGGGGGCAGGTGGTTGAGCAGGAGGGCCATCGGCTCGTCGTGGGCGTAGCGCAGCCGCTCGACGCGGTGGACCTCGGTGCCCTCGGCGACGCCGAGTGCGGCGGCGATCTCGGCGGTGGCCGGCTCCGTGGCGATGCGCAGGACCTTGGTGGCGGGGCGCTGGCCGGCCGCCTCCAGGTCGTCGTAGAGCGAGCTGAGCTCCAGCGGGCGGCGGACCTGGCTGTGCACGACCTGGGTGCCCACGCCCCGGCGGCGCACCATCAGCCCCTTGTCGACGAGCGACTGGATGGCCTGGCGGACGGTGGGGCGGGAGAGGCCGAGGCGGGCGGCGAGCTCGATCTCGTTGCCGAGCAGGGTGCCGGGGGCCAGTCGGCCCTGTTCGACGGCGGCCTCCAGTTGCTGCGCCAGCTGGAAGTAGAGCGGCACCGGGCTGGTGCGGTCCACGCTCAGCGGCAGCGGCTGATCGGCTCCTTGTGCGGTCACGGAGCGAGCGTAGTTCGATTGTCCGGACAAAGCCATGGCAGGCGGGAGGGGGAACCGTCGACCGATGCGGCCTCCCTGCGCATGTGTACGGCCGCCCTGCGCACCCGTACGGCCGCCCTGCGCGTCGGTCCGGCCGCCCTGTGTATCGGTGCGGGCGCCCTGCGTATCGGTGCGGGCGCCATTTGTCAGGACAAACGCTTGACATGATGACCGGGCAACGCCACCTTGGGGCCCATGCGCATCGGACTGATCGGAACGGGACGGATCGGCACGTTCCACGCGGGGGTGCTGAGCCGTCACCCCGCGGTGGAGACGCTGCTGCTGGCGGACGTGGACCCGGAGCGGGCCGCGGTGGCCGCCGCACGGACGGGGGCGACGGCGGTGTCGGTGGACGGCCTGTTCGCCGGTGGGGGCGAGGCGGGGGGCCCGCCCGACGCCCTGGTGATCTGTTCGGCGACCGCGTCCCACGCCCCGCTCATCGCCCGCGCCGCGCGGGCCGGGCTGCCCGCGTTCTGCGAGAAGCCCATCGCCCTGGACCTGCCCGGCACGCTCGGCGCCCTCGCGGAGGTCGAGGCGGCGGGCAGCGTCCTCCAGCTGGGCTTCATGCGGCGCTTCGACGCCGGGTACGCCGGGGCGCGGGCGGCGGTCCGGGAGGGGAGGCTCGGGCGGCTGCACACCGTACGGGCCGTGACCTCGGACCCCGCCCCGCCGCCCGCCGACTACCTCCCGCTCTCCGGCGGGCTCTACCGGGACTGCCTGGTCCACGACTTCGACATCCTGCGGTGGGTCACGGGCCGCGAGGTCCGCGAGGTGTACGCCACCGGGTCGGACGCCGGGCCCGCGATGTTCCGCGCGGCGGGCGACGTGGACACGGCCGCCGCCCTGCTCACCCTGGACGACGGCACGCTCGCCACCGCCACCGCGACCCGCTGCAACGGCGCCGGGTACGACGTCCGCATGGAGCTGGCCGGTGAGCTGGACCAGCTAGCCGTCGGCCTGGACGACCGTACGCCGCTGACCTCGGCCGAGCCGGAGGGGCCGGGCGCTCCGCCGAAGCCGTGGCCGGGGTTCCTGGAGCGGTTCGCCCCGGCGTACGAGGCGGAGCTGGACGCCTTCCTCCGGGTCGCCCTGGGCGAGCTGGCCAACCCGTGCGACGGGCGAGAGGCCCTGCACGCGCTGCGGATCGCCGAGGCCTGCGAGACCTCCCGCCGCGAACGGCGCCCGGTGGCACTGGAGGAGATCCCGGGCGGGTGAGCCAGGAGCTGGGGTTGGGGGGTGAGCCGGGGCCGGGCGGGTCAGCCGGGGCCGGGCGGGTCAGCCGGGGCCGAGCGGGTCAGCCGGGGACAGGCAGGTCAGCCAGGACCGCGCCGGTCAGCCGGGGACAGGCAGGTCAGCCGAGGCCGCGCAGGTCGGCCAGGGCCAGGCGGGTCAGCCGAGGCCGCGCAGGTCGGCCAGGACCGCGCCCGCCGCACCAGGGGCGGGGCGGGCGCGGTGTTTCCGTACCCCCTCTACCAGGCCACCGGCAGGCTCAGCGGCCCCCGCATCAGGATGCCGGTGCGCCAGTCGAGCGTGGCCGGGTCGGCGGTCAGGCGCAGTTCGGGGCAGCGCTCCAGCAGCGACCGGAGGGCGACCCGGGCCTCGATCCGGGCCAGCGGGGCGCCCAGGCAGTAGTGGATGCCGTGCCCGAAGGCGATATGGCCCCGGGCGTCCCGGGTGATGTCGAAACGGGCCGCGTCGGGATACCGGGCGGGGTCCCGGTTGGCGTCCGACATCGCGACGAGGACCAGTTCACCGCCGCCGGGGATCACCGTGCCGCCGATGTCGATCGATTCGGTCGTGAAGCGGTACGTCGGGGTCTCCACGGGCCCCTCGAAGCGCAGGATCTCCTCCACCGCGCTGTCGATCAGCCCGAAGTCGGCACGCAGGGCCGCGAGTTGGTCCGGATGGGCGAGGAGGTTGTGCACGCCGTTGGTGATGAGGTTGACGGTGGTCTCGTGACCGGCGACGAGCAGCAGCCAGGCCATGCCCATCAGTTCGTCGGCGGAGAGCCGGTCGCCGCCCTCGTCGGCGGTGTGGATCAGCGCGCTCATCAGGTCGTCGCCCGGCCGCTCCCGCTTGTCCTGGAGCAGTCCGGTCAGGTAGGCGGCCATCGCCTTCCTGGACGAGTCACGCTTCGATACGTCGACCGAGGAGACCGCCTGGTCGGACCACTCGCGGAAGGCCGTCCGGTCCAGGAACGGCACACCGAGCAGCTCGCAGATGACGTTCATCGGCAGCGGGTAGGAGAGCGCCTCGACGAGATCGGCCCGCCGGTCCGGTGCGGCCAGCATCCGGTCGAGCAGTTCGTCGGTCATCTCCTGGACGCGCGGGGCCAGTTGCTCCATCCGGCGCGGAGTGAACTCCCGGGCGACGAGTTTGCGCAGCCGGGTGTGGTCGGGGGCGTCGCTGCCGAGCATCGAGGTGCCGGCGGAGACCTTGGTGACGCCGAGCGCGGGCGAGGCGTTGGCCCAGTCCTTGGAGAGCCGCTGATCGGCGAGGAGTGCCCGCCCGGCCTCGTACCCGACGACGAGCCAGGCGTCGGAGCCCTCGGGGATGCGGACCCGGTGGACCGGGCCCCTGGCCCGTAACGCGGCGTAGACGGGATACGGGTCGCGGGTGAACGCGTCGCCGAGCGCGGCGAGATCAACCAGCGCATCGGTTCCTGAGGTCGCTTCGGCGGTCAACGCGGTTTCCTTCCGGGAGAGTTGTCGATGCGCACCGGACTCACCACCGCACCGGGAGCCGCCGCACACCGCGCATCAGCAGGCCGGGCAGCCACTCGGGCTCCCCTCCCGCCGGGTCGCGGGCGAGGTCCGGGCAGCGCTCCAGCAGGGCCCCGATCGCGATGCGCGCCTCCATACGGGCGAGCGGGGCGCCCAGGCAGTAGTGCGCCCCGTGCCCGAAGGCCAGGTGCCCCTGGGGTCCGCGGCGGATGTCGAAGGTGTCCGGCTCCTCGAACCGTTCGGGGTCCCGGTCGCCCGAGGCGAGGGCGACGAGCACCGCCTCGTCGTGCGGGATCACGGTGGAGCCGACCGTCACCTCTTCACGGGTGAAGCGGAAGGTGGCCGTCTCCACCGGGCCGTCGTACCGCAGCATCTCCTCCACCGCCCCGTCGAGCAGCCCGGGATCGGCGCGCAGCAGGGCGAGTTGGTCCGGGTGGTCGAGCAGCGCCCGTACCCCGTTGGAGATCAGGTTGACGGTGGTCTCGTGCCCGGCGACGAGCAACACGAAGGCCATGCCGACCAGTTCGTCGGCCGACAGCCCGTCGCCGCCCTCGTCGCGGCTCCTGATCAGCGCGCTCATCAGGTCGTCGCCGGGCGAACTGCGCTTGTCCTCGATGAGTTGGACGAGGTAGGCGCTCATCGCGCCGACCGGGTCGGCCTCCCGCTGCGCCGGGGTGGGGGTCACGATGCCGTTGGAGAGCGTACGGAAGGTGTCCCGGTCGATGTCGGGGACGCCGAGCAGTTCGCAGATGACGGTCATCGGGAGCGGGAAGGCGAGCGCGTCGACGAGATCGGCGGAGCCGGCCGGGACCATCGCGTCGAGCAGCTGTGTGGTGATCTCGGTGACCCGGGGGCGCAGCGCCTCGATGCGGCGGGCGGTGAACTCACGGGCGACGAGCCTGCGCAGCCGGGTGTGGTGCGGGGCGTCCAGCTCCAGCATGTTGGCGCTGATCGGGTTGGCCTCGGCGGCCCAGCGCCCGGTGGTCCGCCAGTCCTTGCCGAAGCGCTGGTCGGCGAGGACCGAGCGGGCCTCCTCGTACCCGACGATCAGCCAGATCCGCTCCATCTCCTCGGTGCGCACCGTGTGCACCGGACCCTCGGCGCGCAGCTTCGCGTAGTACGGATAGGGATTCGCCGTGAAATCCGGCAGGTCCCGCAGATCGAGCACAGCCATCGTGGTCAGCCCCCTCTTCCCGGTTCGGACCACTCAGCGTAGGCTGCCGCTCCCCTCGTCGCCCATGTCGAGGAGGCCGGCGTCGTGAACCAGCAGCGCGATCTGTACCCGGTTGTTCAGGTCGAGTCTGGCGAGAATGCGCGAGACATGGGTCTTGACGGTGGCGACGCTGAGGTACAGCTCGCCCGCGATCTCCGCGTTGGAGTGCCCGCGTCCGACGGCGAGGGCCACCTCTCTCTCCCGCTCCGCCAGCTCCGCGAACCGCCCGCGGGCGCGCTCGGTCCGGCTGGTGCGGTCGTCCCGCGCACCGCCCGCGGCTCGGGCCATGAGCTGCCGGGTGACGGCGGGCGAGAGCACCGGGTCCCCGGCGGCGACCCGGCGGACGGAGTCCACGATCCGGGCGGGCGGGGTGTCTTTCAGGACGAATCCCGCCGCTCCGGCGCGGATGGCCCGCAGGACCTGTTCGTCGGCGTGAAAGGTGGTCAGGACGACGACTTCGGGCGCGTCGGGGCGGCGGCGCAGCTGCTCGGTCGCGGTGAGCCCGTCCATGCCGGGCATCCGGATGTCCATCAGGACGACGTCGGGACGCAGCCGTTCGACCAGGGCGGCGACCTCGCTGCCGTCCGCGCCCTCCCCCACGATGTCGATGTCCTCGGCCCCGCCGAGCATCAGCGTGAGCCCGGCCCGCACGAGCGGGTCGTCGTCGACGATGAGCAGCCGGACGGGCGGGGGCGCGGAAGGGGTCGGGGAGGCCGGAGGGGTCGGGGAGGCCGGAGGGGTCGGGGAGGCCGGAGGGGTCGGGGAGGCTGGGGTGGTCATGACGGCCACCGTAGCCAGCCGGTCCGGCGGGCCGGTGGGGTGGGCGCCGTACGGGGGTGGCCGGCGCGTGGGCCGCGCCACGGACCCTTCCACCTGCCGCGGACCACGCCGGCCAAGCCCTCCCTCCCACCGCGGGCCACGCCAGCCGGGCCCGTCCTCACGCCGATGGCCACGGCAGCGGGTCTCCGTCTCCCACCGTGGGCCACGCCAGTCGGCTCACTCCTCCCACCGCCGGCCACGCCAGCCGGGCCCGTCCTCACACCGATGGCCACGGCAGCGGGTCCCCGTCTCATGCGGCGGCGGGCCACGGCAGCCGGGCGCGGACGACGAAGCCGCCGTCCGCCGTAGGGCCGTGTTCCAACCGGCCCCCGGCGAGGTTGGCACGTTCGGTGAGGCCGATGAGGCCCTGGCCGGAACCGGGCACCCGTTCGAAGGGTTCAGTGGGGGCCGGGTTCGCCACCTCGATGGTGAGCCCCTCCCCGGGCCCGCCGGTCACCGTGACGGTGACCTCGGTGCCGGGTGCGTGCTTACGGGCGTTGGTCAGGCACTCCTGGGCGATGCGGTACACCGTGCGGCCGGTCGCGGCGGGGGCGTCCGCCGGGGCGGCGACGCGCTGGTCGACGGTGACCTTCATGCCCGCCCGGCGGGACTCGTCGATCAGGGCGTCCAGGGTGGCGAGGGTGGGCTGCGGCCGCTCACCCTCGCCGGTCTCCCCGGGGCCGCGCAGCACGCCGATGATCTCCCGTAGATCCTGGAGCGCCTCGTGGGCGCTGTCCCGGATGACCCCGGCGGCCCGAGCGATCTCGGCCGTGGGGGCGTCGGGCCGGAATTCCAGGGCGCCGGCGTGGACGCTGAGCAGGGTGAGCCGGTGGGCGAGGACGTCGTGCATCTCCCGGGCGATGGCCTCGCGGGCCAGTCGCTGGGCCTGTTCGGCCCGGAGCTCCGCCTCGGCCTCGGCGCGGCGCGCCCGTTCGCGGAGCGTGAGCACGAGCTGGCGCCGGGAGCGTACGACCATGCCCCAGCTGAGCACCAGCAGGACGAGCAGGAGCCCGATGATGGACGAGGCGACGAAGGAGGTGGCCGGGTCGGGGCGCAGGATGGGCTGGAGGGGCGTGACGGCCAGCGCCCCCGCGCCGACGATCGCCACCGGCTTGAAGGGGCGGTGCACGGCCAGGCTGAAGAGGGCGACCAGCAGTGCGCCGGCGGCGACGGGTTCGACGATGGAGACGACGGTCAGGCCGACGGCGAGTCCGACGGGCCAGCGCCGCCGGAGCCAGAGCGCGCAGCAGGCCGCCGCACCGATCACCGAGTCCACGAACACGACCGCGTCCGCCGTGGTGTCGTCGGCTTCGATCGCGGCGAGGACGAGCAGGCCGAAGAGGGCCGAACAGAGGAAGACCGTGATGTCGACGGCCCAGTCACGCACGGTCCGCCGCGTCCGGTTCCGGTCGCCGGGCAGCTCGGGATCGGCCATCGCCGAGGGGAGCAGCCAGCGGTACTCGGTGCGCGTCATATCGACAAAGTTACGCAGACGGGCAGCCGGGACGGACCCCGCGCGACCGGGGCGCGACCAAAGTCGCAGGGTTCGCTACTTTCGGCGCGACAGGGGCGACCGGTGGCCGACGCGGCGGGGGCGGGGCGGACGGGAGGCTCGGCGCATGAAGAAAATCGTCGAGACGATCGGGTTCCTCGTCTTCATCCAGGGCGTCGGCGGGCTGCTGTACGAGTGGACCGGCTGGTTCCGGCTGGGGACGCTGGTGCGGCACATCGACTTCCTCAGCGACCACTCGCTCTTCGTCAACATCGTGCTGGTGGTGACAGGGGTCGCCGTCATGGTCGCGGCGGACGCGATCAAAAACTGAGGCAAGACCTGGGACGAGACCTGAGACGGGGCCTATCCCGAGACCAGACCCGGCCCCGGCCCCGGCCCCGGCCCCGGCCCCAGTCCCACTCCCACTCCCAGCGCGACACATGACCCGAGCCCCGGCCCAAGGCCTGGTCATGCACCTGTCCCTCCTTTGTGGTCCCCCCGTTCCACGCCGCGCCACCCCCACGCAGTGCCCGCCAAAACAGGCAGGTCGGTCACCCAGGCCCTGTGAAGTGGCGCGAGGTGGCGCGAGGGCGGACGCGGCGGAAGGGAACACCTGTCTCACCGGACGCATCCCGCCCGGATCATCCGCCGGCATCGCCCGTGGTCAGAGGCGGGCGCACCGCCGGACGGCCCGGTCGGCCGGGCGGCGGGTGGTCCGGCGGCACCTTCGGCCGTCCCTAGAATGACGCCTCGATAACTCTGAGGTACGGAGTGGTCACATGGCGGCAGTACGGCTGGACGGGCGGGTCGAGCGGGGCAACCAGACGCGGCAGCTGATCCTGGGGCGGGCGGTGCAGATCGCCTCGGTGGAAGGGCTGGAAGGGCTCTCCCTCGGGCGGCTGGCCACCGAGCTGAGGCTCAGCAAGAGCGGTGTGTTCGCTCTCTTCGGATCGAAGGAGGAGCTGCAACTCGCCACGGTGCGCGCCGCGGTGGCGGTCTACGTCGACCATGTGCTGCGTCCGGCCCGCTCGGTGGAGCCGGGGATCGGCCGGGTCTGGCGGATGTGCGAGGCGTGGATCGCGTACTCGCGGGAGCGGGTCTTCCGGGGCGGCTGCTTCTTCTACGCCGCCACCGCCGAGTTCGACGCCCGTGGCGGCAAGGTGCACGACGCCCTGGCCGCCGCGCAGACAGGCTGGGTCACCTTCGTGGAGGAGACGATCGAGGAGGCGCGGGCCGCGGGCGAGCTGGCCGGGGACACCGACGTACGGCAGCTGGCCTTCGAGGTGATCGCCTTCCTGGAGCTGGCCAACGCGGAGTCGGTGCTGCAGAACAACAGCCACGGGTACACCAAGGCGGCACGGGCGATCCTGGCACGGCTGCGGGCGGCGGCGACGGAGACGGCGCCGCCACTCTGAGCTTCCCGAGCTCAGAGCGCGAGTTCGATTCTCGTCACCCGCTCTTCCCACGAACCCTCAGGTCAACGGCCTGGGGGTTCGTCGTTTCCTGGACGCCGTGTGGGCCGCGTGCCTTCTACGCGACCCAAGTCGACGTACGGTGCCCTCCTCGGGGCGCTCATGTACGGCGCTGGACAACTCGGCGCCTGGGCACGCCGGGTAGCGAATGGCCCTTCCTTCGCCCTGCACGCGTGCCCTCGGCGCCCACCAGCCACCGCGGGGAAGCCCAGATCGGGTTTCCTGATCGCGGCAGGAGCCGCATCCGAGGGCATCCGCCCCTCGGGCCACGAGAGTTTTCGGTCCTGCGACCGGCAGCAATCCGCCGATGTCCCTCTGCAGCGTGAGGGGAGCATTCTTCAGCGGGCTGAATGATTCCCTGCCCATACCGTGGGGATTCGGCCTGACCACGGACTTGCCTGTTCGAGTTGTCCGGCGAGGCGGAAGAGCCGGCCTTCGAGGCCATATCCGGCGGCGAACTGCATGCCGACCGGGAGCCCCGTCCCTGCGTCGGCCGTCACGGGTACGGATATGGCGGGTGTGCCTGCCACGTTGAACGGCATGGTGAACGGCGACAGGTCATTGATGCGCTCGATCCAGCCGAGGCCGTCCAGTGCCTCCGCACCCTCCGTGTGAGTGCCGAGAGACACGGGAGGCTCCGGCAGGGTTGGCGTGAGGAGGATGTCGTACTCGTCGAAGTACCGCGCCAGGCTTCGGGCCACCCGGTTCCGCATCGCGAGAGCAATGTGGAATTGCGCGCCGCCGACCCGATGCCCGTAGTGGTAGCCGGCGAGGGTCGCCGGTTCAAGGGTCGAGGAGTCGATGGGACGGCCGAAGGCGGCGGCCAGCCCGTCGACCAGGGTGGTGAGGTTCACCGTCATGAGTCGGGCGTTGGCCAGGACGAATTCCTCCCAGCCGACGCCGAGGCCGACCTCAACCTCCGTTACCTGATGACCAAGGAATTCAAGCAACCGCACGGTGCGGGAGAGGGCGTCGGTCACCGGTGCGGTGGTGCGGCGTCCGCCCCACGCCTGGGCGAGAACACCGATGCGCAACGAGCCCGGATGACGGGTGACTTCCTCCGCGTACGGCCGTGACGGCTGCGGGGCGAAGTAGGGGTCGCCCGATTCCGGGCCGCGTATCTGGTCGAGCAGTACCGCACTGTCGCGTACGGTGCGGCTGACGCTGCCGTGGACGGCCAGGCCGCTGAAGACCTCGTCGACGTCGGGCCCCATGGACACCCGGCCACGGGTCGGCTTGATCCCGAAAAGGCCGTTGTAGGCGGCGGGGATACGGAGCGATCCGGCGGCATCGGTGCCATGGGCGACCGGAACCACCCCGGCGGCGACAGCGGCGGCAGCGCCTCCACTGGACCCGCCTGCGCTGCGCTCCAGATCCCACGGGTTACGGGTCACGCCGTACAACGCAGATTCCGTCGAGATGCCATAAGCCATCTCCGGTGTCGCGGTGCGCCCGAACGTCACGAGGCCCGCGCGCCGGAAGCGCTGCATCAGCGAGGAGTCGGCGCCGGCGACGTTACCGGCCGCCAGGCGGCTTCCCAACTCCATCCGCCTCCCGGCCATGGCCACCGCGATGTCTTTGATCAGAAAGGGGACGCCGGCCAGTGGTGTGCTGCCAGGGGCAGGTTCGTCGTCGGTCAGCCAGGTCTCCACGACGGCGTTGATCTGCGGATCAACTGCCTGCACAGCTTGGCGTGCGACTGCCTCCAACTCGGCGGGGAGTACCTCGCCCTCGGCCACCAGCTCCGCCAGCCCGACCGCGTCGAAACTCACGTACTCAGAAGCTTTCACTGCCACTCCCCACCAAGAAAGATACCGTTGAGTGCCGAACGATACCCAACGGTATCGAGTGGGTCCGACTGGTACCATGGCGTGAACCGCACGATCGACCGGAGTAGTCATGGCATCGACCTTCAGCAGGCCGAGCAGAGTGGCGAAGCTGCCGCCTCGTGAGCGCATCCTCGACGCCGCCGAAGAGCTCTTCGAGAGAGAAGGGATCCGACTGGTGGGGGTCCAGGCGATCGCCGACAAGGCCGAGACCACCAAAATGGCGATCTACCGGCACTTCGAGACCAAGGACGCGCTGGTCGCGGAGTGGCTGCGGATCGTCGCCGCGGACTATCAGGCGGCTTTCGACCGGGTGGAAGCCGAATATCCCGACCAACCCGAGGAGCAGATTCTGGGCCTGGCCCGATTCATCGCCGAGGGGCTGTCGGCGATCTCATACAGGGGTTGCCCGTTCATCAACTCCCTCGCCGAGCTTCCCGACCGCCTTCATCCGGCACGGCAAGTGATCGAGGACCACAAGGCCCGCCAGACCCACAGGCTGATCGGCATGTGCACCGAAGCGCAGATGCGCGACCCCGGACAGGCCGCGGCCGAGATCACCTTCGCACTCGAAGGAGCCCAGGTCAGCACACAGAACGGAAGCATCGATCAGACGGAAGACCGCCTGATGAAAGTTGTCGAGGGAATCGTGGACCGGCACCGCTCCCCCCTCGGCGCACACAGCGCGGCCGACTGACCGTCCGCGCCCCGGCCCGAATCCCACTCAATGCAGGCATGCGAGTGCGTGGCCGTACCTTGGGATCGTCGTGGTCGTCTGCGTGATCGACGCACTGAGTTGGTCGACCGAGAGTGGCGGACCCGGAGACGTCAGCCGGGCGGACTCGAGACCCACGCAGCCCCTCGTGCCGAGGCCGCGCTCCTGGAGGCGGATAACAGCGGATGAAGGCCCTGAATCAATGACGGGGGCCCTTCGCTTGCTCACCAACAGGATCGGCCCGTGGCCTCCCCCACCGCTGACAGCCAGGGCGCAGTAACCCTGTTCACCGTCCGGACCCTGCCCTCTCGGCGTTCAGCATCGAGAGCAGAAGCCCAGGCGGTGCGTG
Organism: Streptomyces sp. NPDC007346; assembly: GCF_040703535.1. Classification (NCBI taxonomy): domain Bacteria; kingdom Bacillati; phylum Actinomycetota; class Actinomycetes; order Kitasatosporales; family Streptomycetaceae; genus Streptomyces; species Streptomyces sp. NPDC007346. The sequence goes on along the minus strand of NZ_JBEYKR010000014.1, from coordinate 41,830 downwards.
CATACTCCAGCATGCTGGGTTCATGTCCTCAACGACTCGCATCACCGTCACGCTTCCCAGCGACCAGGTGGCGGAGCTTCGCAAGCTCACGGACAACGTCTCCGGCTATGTGGCGGAGGCCGTGGCCCGCCAGATCCGGCACCAGCTCCTGGACGACGACCTCCGCCGCCATGAGGAAGAACACGGCTCCTTCAGTGACGAGGAGCTCGCTGCGGCTCACGCGAAGATCTTCGGCTCCGCCGGCTCTTCCCAGGGCGCGGACGCCGCGTGAGCGAGCGCATCGAGACCGTCGTCCTGGACTCGGAAGGACTGTCCGCCTGGATCGCACAGGACCGCAAGCTCCTCGCGATGCTGCAGGTCTTCCACGACATGGGAGCCGACCTCGTGATCGGGGCGAACACCATCGTGGAAGTCAGCCACTCCCGCACCGACATGCCCCGCCTGAACTGGGCCCCGTCCCGAGTCAAGGTTGAGCCCGTCACCGAGCAGGCGGCGAAAGCGGCGGCCGAGCTCCTCAAAGGCGCCGGACTGCACGGCCACAAGTACGCCATCGACGCCACGGTCGCCGAGGTCGCGCTCCGCCAGCCGAAACCCGTCGCCCTACTGACGTCCGACAGCGATGACATGACCAAGCTCTGCGGCAGCCAAGTCCGCATCATCCCCCTCTGACCAGCCGGCCCGCCCGGAGCGCGCGTCGCACTGCTGGTCTTGTGCCCCATCCGTGCCCAGCAGAGCGGGCAACAGCGGTCAGATACGGTTCCCAGAGAGCGGGAGCCGCTCATCTGACCAATTCAAAATTGCAGGTCAGAGCCTCTGCAGCAACCTAGGAACCGGTGATTCTCCAGCTCGGAGCGCGAGTTCGATCCTCGTCACCCGCTCCATGAAAAAGCCCCAGGCCAACGGCCGGGGGCTTTCTTGTTGGCCCGGAGCGGAACGCGGATGTCGCCCACCGGCTTCGGTCGTCGGCCAGGCCGGGGAGTCAGGCGGCGATGAGGTCCTGCTCACGGTCCGGCGTTCCGACTTTGGGCCGCTTGTTCGGCAGGGAGAGCCGGAAGACCTTGTGCCACGCGGAGAACACCTGCTTGGGCAGCGGGCCGGTGACGTACTCCAGCTCGTACTTCTCGAACAGCGCGCGCACCTTCACCGCGACCTCGGCGTACCGGTTGCTCGGCAGGTCCGGGAACAGGTGGTGCTCGATCTGGTGCGACAGGTTGCCAGTCATGAAGTGCATGGCCTTGCTGCCGCTGATGTTCGCCGAGCCCATCATCTGGCGCAGGTACCACTGGCCGCGTGTCTCGCCCGTGATCGACCGGCGTTCGAAGACCTTTACGCCCTCGGGGAAGTGCCCGCACATGATCACTGAGTGGGTCCAGATGTTGCGGACCAGGTTCGCGGTGAACGTGGCGGCGAGCGTGGTGAGGAATGAGGGGCCCGAGAGCAGCGGGTGGATCACGTAGTCCTTGAGCACCTGCTTGCGGATCTTGCGGCCCACGGCCTTGGCCCGCGCGCGGAACTCCGGGTTCTTGCGGCGGCGCTTGTGGAGGTTCTTGCCGAGCTCCAGGTCGTACGCGGCGATGCCGTACTCGAAGAAGCAGGCGTTGAGGAAGTTCCACAGCGGCTGGCCGAGGTGGAAGGGGTGCCACTTCTGGTCCTCGTCGACGCGCATGATGCCGTAGCCGAGGTCGTTGTCCTTGCCGATCACGTTGGTGTACGTGTGGTGCAGCTCGTTGTGCGAGTGCTTCCACTGATCGGACGGCGAGACGTGATCCCACTCCCAGGTGGTGGAGTGGATCTTCGGGTCGCGCATCCAGTCCCACTGGCCGTGCAGGACGTTGTGGCCGATCTCCATGTTGTCCATGATCTTCGCCACGGACAGCCCGGCGGTGCCGATCAGCCACGCGGGCGGGAAGATCGAGAACAGCAGCACACCCCTGCTGACCAACTCCAGCTTGCGCTGCGCCGAGATGATCCGCCGGATGTAGGCGGCGTCCTTCTCGCCGCGGTCGGCGATCACCTCGTCGCGGATGGCGTCCAGCTCGCGGCCCAGTTCCTCGATCTGCTGCGCGGTCAGGTGGGCGGTGGGGTCGATGGCGGTCAAGGTGCTCCTACCGTTCGATGTCGCAGGGGCCCGCCGCGGCGGACACACAGGTCTGGATGAGGACGCCCGGCTCGGCCTCGGTGATCTCGCCGGTACGCAGGTCGCGGACAGCGCCGGCCTTGAGCGGCGTGACGCACCCGAAGCAGATGCCCATACGGCACCCGGAGGGCATGAGCACGCCGGCTTCCTCGCCGATGTCCAGCAGCGGCGTGGCGCCGTCCGCGTCGACGGTCTTGCCGGTGGTGCTGAACGTGACCTCGCCGCCGTCGCCGACGACGGCGATGCCGGGGCGGAAACGTTCGGTGTGCAGGCGCTCATGGACGCCGTGCTCGGTCCAGTGCTCCTCGGCGGCGTCGAGCAGGCCCGCGGGCCCGCACGCCCAGGTCTCGCGCTCGGCCCAGTCGGGTACGAGTTCGTCGAGACGGGCGATGTCGAGCATGCCGTCCGTGTCGGTGTGCACCTCGGTGAGCCGCAGTTTCTCGTCCGCGACCAGGCCGTGCAGTTCGTTGCGGAAGATCACGTCTTGCGGCTGTGGCGCGCAGTGGACCAAGACGACGTCGTCGAACGCGGTGTCGCGCAGCATGCCCATCACAGGCGTGATGCCGCTGCCGGCCGTCAGGTAGAGCACCTTGGCGGGCTTGGCCCGCGGCAGCACGAAGTCACCGGTCGGCTGGTCGATCTGGATCAGCGTGCCCGGTTTCGCCCTGCGGACCAGGTAGTTGCTGACCTTGCCGTCGGGGATCGCCTTCACGGTGATCGTGACGCGGCCGTCCTGGCGATTCGTCGGTGAGGTGATGGAGTAGGCACGCCACAGACGCACCCCGTCGACGTCGACCCCGATCCGCACGTACTGGCCGGCTGTGTGGCCGCGCCAGCCCCGTCCTGGCCTGATCACGACAGTCGCGGCGTCATCCGTCTCGGGGTGTACGGCCTCGATGCGCCCACGGAGGTCGGCGCCCGCCCGCAGTGGGCTGACCAGGTCGAGGTAGTCCGACGGCAGCAGCGGCGTCGTGACCATCTCCAGCAGTTTCCACGCCCTGCTGCGGAGGGCTGTACTCGTCATGGCTCCAGCTTGCTGTGCTTCAAGGTGTAAAGTCCTGACCGCAAGACGTGAATCTGGTCGGCGGAATTGTTCGCAAGGAACAAAAAGTGAGTCATGCAGTCCGGAGGGCCAGCGAGCTGGCTCTGGATGAGACGACGGTCACCGCACTTCGGGCCGCGTTGAAGACCACCGCCGACGAGGTCGTCCAGGCGATCATCGACGAGGTCCCGTCCTACGCCAACGCCCTTTCGGGCCGCATGGGCGGCACCATCCGCCGGGCCGTCCGCACCGCCCTGGGGCACTACCTGGACCTTGCGAGCGGGAATGCCACAGGCGGCGACGGCGATGACGCAGCCTACGAGCTGGGCCGCGGCGAGGTGCGCGACGGGCGTTCGATGGACGCCCTGCTCAGCGCCTACCGCGTCGGCGCCCGCGTGGCCTGGCGATGCCTGGCAGCGGGTGCCGTACCCGCTGGGCTGCCTGCCGCCGAGGTCGCCAAGTTCGCCGAGCTGACCTTCGCGTACATCGACGAGCTCTCCGCCGCGAGCGCTGCGGGCCACGCCGACGAACTGGCCGCCCGGGGCAGGGCCCACGAGCGCCACCTGGAACACCTGGCCCGCGAGCTCCTCGCCGGCGCCAGCTCGGACGTGCTGCTGGCCTCCGGCCAACGGGCCGGGTGGCAGCCTCCGGTCTCGCTGACCGCGGTGCTGCTGCCCGCCGCCCAGGCCCGACCTGTCTACCGTGCGCTCGACCCGAGCACCCTAGTCCTCGACGATCTGCCGGATGCCACCGGTGTGCTGCTCGTCCCCGATGCCGACCGGTCACGTCTCCTGCGGCAGCTGACCGACCGCGCCGCCGTGGTCGGCCCGGCCCGGCCGTGGATCCGCGCGTCCGCCTCGTACGCACGAGCCGTACGCGCACGCGCCCTCTCCTCCGATATTCGCGACACCGAGGATCACCTGCCCGACCTGGTGCTCAGCGCCGACGTGGACGCGTTCGCAGACCTGCGCGCCCGGGCCCTCGCACCGTTGCAGACCCTGCCTGCCGCAACCGCACGACGGCTGGAGGAGACGTTGCGGGAGTGGCTGCTGCATCAGGGCAGGCGGGACGAGGTCGCGGCGGCGTTGTTCGTCCATCCCCAGACGGTTCGATACCGGATGTCGCAGCTGCGGGAGCTGTTTCCCGATCTCGCATCACCACACCGGGTCCTTGAACTGACGCTGGCGGTCGGTCTCCGGGTCCGCTGACGCGTCACCCGTCCACCGCCGCGTCCGCGAGCGTCGGAAATCGTGTTCGCTCCCGGTGCCGAACCGCTATGACCCTGGAAACGGCTTTCCGGTCGTCGTGACAAGGGGCCGGGCCGCTCGTCCCAGGGACCACCGCCGTCCTGCGACAGCCCGTACCTCCCTCCCGGCAGCCGGCTGGACGACCGGCCGGGGCCGACCTGGCACACCGCGCGAGGGATGATGGGATGGAGTACGAAACCTGAGGTCAGGAGCTCCCATGACACAGCTGGTTCACCGACCTCGTGAGGACGCGGAGTTCGATTTCATCCTCGGGAGAAGCAAGGTTCCGGTTCTCGCATACTTCACCGGAGCATGGCCCAAGGCAATCGAGCCCTGTCGGGCGATGGACTTCGTCGCGGGCGACATCGCCGCCGCCTACACGGGCCGCCTGATGGTCGTCCGCACCGACATCACGCGTTGCCCGGCGGCAACCGAGCGATACGGGATCACCGGAGCCCCGTCCTGCCTCCTGCTGAAGGAGGGAGCGGCGGTGGCGCACGGCACGGGGCCTATGACCGTCGACGAGGTACGGAAGTTCCTGGACGATCACCTCTGAGCGGCCGCTGCGGCGCCCGGACCGCCGCTTCTCGTCGCGTTCGAAGCGGACGCGGGCGGTTGGCAGCCCCTCGCCCGCCTTACCACCGCAGGGCGGTTCGAGGTCGTGCGCGAGACCGTGCTCAGGTACTGGCGGGACAATGCAGCCCCCGGTCAGAGCTTCGCTTCGTGGGTGCGGCCTCCGATGTAACGAATGCGTCGTGGCGGCGCTCCGCGATCTGCTCCCGAGAACTCTCTTCACGACGTCCACCCCTACATCTACATCCCGCCCGGAGACTGTCACGGACGCGGCCGTCGCGGAGGTCCCACTGGAGGACTGCCCGACTCGGCCGGTGAAGCCCTTGGCCGCCGCCTCCGCTCGTGCCCCATCCGTGCCCAGCAGAACGGGCACCAGCGGTCAGGTACGGTGCATCGAGGCCGCCCCCACCCTGTGCGTCTCGGCCACCCGTGCAGGTCAAGGCAGGAAAGACCGCTCAAGAACCGCTGATTCCCGAGCTCAGGAAGCTGCGGGCACGGTTCGTTTCCTGCCGCTCTGCCAAGAGCCTCCGGCGTCAAGAAGGTGCCAAGCCAGCAGCACATAGGAACGCCACCAGGGCCGGCTCATCGCGGTGCCGGCCCTGGTGGTGTGCCGATGTACTCAAGGGCTCAGAGCGGTGCCTCGGCTCCGAGGCTCCCCTCACTGATGGCTCCCCGTAGGACGTGGGCGATCTCCTCGGGCTTGAGGTCGATGCCGTCGATGCCTTCGGGGGTCAGTGGGACCTCTTCCAGCGCGTACTCGCCCCGGCCCTCGGCGCTGAACTCGGGCCCGGTGCGGTCATCGAAGGACCAGGTCGCGATGCGGGCGAGATAGAAGAGCTGACGTTCGTCGTCGGACTCCATCGTGTGGAGGAGACGGATGATGTCGGCCTTTCCCGCGATCTCCTCGTGGATCTCCCGGTGGAGGGCGGCCTCCCGGGACTCGTCGCTCGGTTCGACGCCGCCGCCGGGCAGGACCCAGTATTCGGGGATGCCGGGTCCTGGTGCGGCGGATGACCAGCATCGTGTCATCAGCGGTGACGAGGACGGCACGGACTCGTTCGATCATTTCGGTTCGTCTCCTTGCTTGTCGGCGGTCTCAGTGCAGCAGCCAGCCGCCGTCGACGTGGACGGATTGCCCAGTGATGAACGAGGCGGAAGGGGCCACGAGAAACGCCACCAAGGCCGCGACGTCTTCGGGCCGGCCACGGCGCGGGACGCACTGGCGCTTGATCTGTTCCTCGGGCCGGGCACGGTGCTGGGCGGGGAGGGCATTCTCGGCCTCAACCTGGATAGCCCCGGGCATGACGGTGTTGACGCAGATCCCGTACGGGCCTAGTTCGCGGGCGAGGGAGCGGGTCAGTCCCAGCAGCCCTGCCTTCGCGGTGCTGTACGCGACAAGGTTCGTCCGGCCGGCGCGGGCGTTGACGCTGCCGACGTTCACGATCCGGCCCCAGCGGCGCTCGACCATGCCGGGGGTGAACGCGTGGCAGGTGCGGTAGTGGGCGGTGAGGTTCACGTCGAGGGAGTAGCTCCAGGCGGTCTCGTCGGTGTCCTGCCAGGCGACGCGGGGGTAGGCACCGGCGTTGTTCACCAGGATGTCGACGGGTCCGATCTCGGCGCGGACGAGGTCGGCCATGGTCTGGACGGCGCCCAGGTCGGTCAGGTCGGCGTTCACCGCGATCCCGGGGCTGCCCCGGTGCGGTAGCGCCTTCGGCCCTGGGCGGGCGGTCACACCATGTCCGATTGCCGCCGGTCTCCGGGCCCACGGGCGACTTTGCTGGTTCCTGTCGCCGGATCGGCGGCACTCCCACGAAGTCAAGGAACCCCACCATGTCCAGCACCACCAGCACCACCAGCACCGCCCCCGCTCCCCGCGCCGCCCTGGTCACCGGAGGCAGCCGCGGGATCGGCGCGGCCGCCGCCCTGCGGCTCGCCGAGGCGGGGGCGGACGTCGCCATCACCTACGTACAGGACGAGGAGGCCGCCCGTGCGGTCGTGGCGAAGATCGAGGGAAGGGGCCGGCGCGGGGTCGCCCTGCGCTGCGACGCGGCGGACGCCGGGGCCGCCGCCGGAGCGGTGCACGGCGCGGCGGACGCGTTCGGCCGGCTCGATGTCCTGGTCAACAACGCGGGCATCGGCGTCCTCGGCCCGATAGGGGGCCTGCCGGACGCCGAGGTCGAGCGGGTCCTGGCGGTGAACGTGCGGGCGGTCTTCCTCGCCTGCCGGGCGGCGGCGGACCGGCTGGCCGACGGCGGCCGCGTCATCTCGGTCGGCTCCGCGCTGAGCCGGTACGCGGGCGGGCCCGGATCGACGCTCTACGCCATGAGCAAGTCGGCCCTCGCCGGGCTGACCAAGCCGCTCGCCCGGGAGCTGGGGCCGCGCGGCATCACGGTGAACCTGATCCAGCCCGGCCCGGTGGACACCGACCTCAACCCGGCCGGCGGGCCGTTCGCCGAGGGCCAGCGGGCGGCCACCGCCCTGGGCCGCTTCGGTACGGCGGACGAGGTGGCGTCCCTGGTGGCGTACCTGGCGAGCGCGGACGCCGCGTACATCACCGGCACGGAGGTCGTCGTGGACGGCGGCCACGCGGCCTGACCCCGGCCGCGCCCCCTCCCGGCCGCGCCCCGTCGAGCTGCCCCGTCCCTTCCGCCCGCCTACGCTGGCCGGGACGGGGCAGGACGTGACGTGACAAGGGGCTTACGGAAAGGTCAGGACGGACCATGGGCGAGACACCGGTTCACCAGCTCAACGACGGCACCACCCTGCCGGCGGTGGGCCTCGGCACCTACCCGCTGGACGACGCGGAGGCGGAGGAGGCCGTCGCGAGAGCCCTGGGGCTCGGTTACCGGCTCGTCGACACGGCCCTGAACTACGGCAACGAGACCGGCACCGGCCGGGGCATCGCCCGCAGCGGCGTCCCGCGCGAGGAGGTCCGCCTCACCACGAAGGTGCCGGGCCGGCATCACGGGTACGAGGAGACCCTGGCCTCGTTCGAGGAGTCGCGGGCCCGGCTGGGCGTCGACTACGTCGACCTGTACCTGATCCACTGGCCGCTCCCCCGCATCGACAAGTACGTCGAGACCTGGAAGGCGATGATCAGGCTCCGCCAGGACGGTCTCGTCCGCTCCATCGGCGTCTCCAACTTCACCGCCGCCCATCTGGATCGGCTGGAGCGGGAGACGGGCGTGCTGCCTTCGGTGAACCAGATCGAGATGCATCCGCTGCTCCCCCAGGAGGAGTTGCGCGCGGTGCACGCGACGAAGGGCATCGTCACGGAGTCCTGGAGCCCGCTGGCCCGGGGCCGTGAGGTGCTGGAGGACCCCTCGACGGTGGCCATCGCCGAGGATCACGGGGTGACCCCGGGGCAGGTGGTGCTCCGGTGGCACACGCAGGTCGGTGCGGTGCCGATCCCGAAGTCGGCGGATCCGGGGCGGCAGCGGGAGAACCTGGACCTGTTCGGGTTCGAGCTGACGGCGCAGGAGCTGACCACGATCGCGTCCGGGCGGCAGCGGCGCTTCGGCGGTGACCCGGACACGCACGAGGAGGTCTGAGCAGCCGGAGGCGCCGGGGATGTCAGTGGCCCGGCGCCATCGGTGATGCGGACCGCCCGGCGTGCCGCCGCGACCCCCCGCGGTCGTGGCGGCGCGCCGCTCCGGTGTCAGCCGCCGAGCAGCCGGTGGCGGGCGGCCAGCGCGTCCGCTCCGTCCTCGGTGAGGGAGCCGTACAGCCGGAGCCGTGAGATGCCGCCGTCCGGGAAGATGTCGACGCGTACGTGGGTGGCGCGCACCGGACCGTCCAGGACGAAGCGGTGGTCGGTGTCGGGCTGGAGCCGGGTCCGGGGCAGGATCTCCGACCAGTCGCCGTCCTCGCCGTCCCGTACCGAAAGGCTCGCCCAGCCCGCCGAGTTGCCCTTGAGGTAGGCGGTGTCGATCTCGACGGCCCGGATCTCGGACCGGGCGGCGAGCCGGTAGCGGATCCAGTCGTTGCCCCGGTCGCGTCGGCGGCGGGTCTCCCAGCCGTCGTCCATCTTGCGGGAGCGGCCGGGCTGGATGGTGTGGGTGGCCGGGGAGTAGAAGCGGTCGGAGGCGTCCTCGACCTGGCCGCCGTTCTCCAGGGCCGCGAGGTCGAACGTACCCAGGGCGGTGAGCCAGGCGGGGTCCGGGGCGACCTCTCCGTACACGCGCAGCCGGGCGATCCCGCCGTCCGGGTGCTGGTTGATCCGCAGGTGGGTGAAGCGCTGCTCGGCGTCGACGGCGAAGCCGTTGGCCGCGTGGCCGCCGACCGGCGTGCGCGGGACGAGCGTCGTCCACTTCACGTCGGGGGCGAGGAGGTCGTCGGGGGACGGGGCACCGGGCAGCGAGGTGCCCTCGACGGAGACCGCCTGCGGGTAGTTGCCCCGGAAGTGGGCGGTGTCCAGGACGATGCCCCGGATGACGCCGGGGGCGCCGAGGCGGACGAGGGCCCAGTCGTGGTCGTCCGGGGTGGGGTGCGGCTCGGCGGCGCTGACACCGCGTCGGCGGCGGGTCTCCCAGCCGTCCATGATCTTGCCCTTGTGGCCGAAGTGCTCGGGGTCGAAGACGGCGGGCCCCGGCTTCAGCAGGTTCTCACGCTCGGCGAAGAACTCGTCGTTGGCGGCGATGGCCCCGGCCCCCAGGCGGCGGTCGGCCAGGTCGACGAGGTGGGCGAAGGGGAAGTCGGCGGTGCGGTGGTCGGCGTACGGGTCGCCGCCCGCGTACGGGCGGGCGTCACCGGTGAAGCGGGGTATCGCGGCGTCCGTCATGGTCAGGGGTCCTTTCGGGGGCGGGCAGTGGTCTCGTACGGAGAGCCCGCCGGGCGGGCGGGTGGTGAACGTGGTCAGTGGTTCCGTTCCAGGAGGCGGCCGGTGGGCTCGGCGAGGACGCCGTCGGCCGCGATGCGGACACCGCGCAGCCAGCTGGAGCGCACCACGCCGTGCAGGGTCCTCCCGGCGTAGGCGGTGACCTGGTTGCGGTGGAAGAGCTCGGCGGGGTCGACGGTGAAGGTCGCCTCGGGGGCGAGGACCGCGAAGTCGGCGTCGCGCCCGGCCTCGATGGCGCCCTTGCGGCTCAGCCCGGCGAGGGCGGCGGGGGCGGCGGACATCCAGCGGGCGACGTCGTCCAGGGTGTGGCCGCGCCTGCGGGCCTCGGTCCAGATGGCGGGCAGGCCGAGCTGGAGGGAGGAGATCCCGCCCCAGGCGGAGGCGAAGTCCGGGGTCTTCAGGTCGGTGGTGCAGGGCGAGTGGTCGGAGACGATCGCGTCGATCGTACCGTCGGCGAGCCCGGCCCACAGGGCGTCCTGGTTGGCGGCCTCGCGGATCGGCGGGCAGCACTTGAACTCGGTGGCCCCGTCCGGGACCTCCTCGGCGGTGAGGGTGAGGAAGTGCGGGCAGGACTCGACGGTGACCCGGACGCCCTCCCGTTTGGCGGCGGCGATCAGCGGCAGAGCGTCGCCGGAGGAGAGGTGCAGCACGTGGACCCGGGCGTTCAGCCGCTCGGCGTGGGCGATGAGCCCTTCGATCGCGGTGTTCTCGGCGTCGCGCGGGCGGGAGGCGAGGAAGTCGGCGTAGGCGGGGCCGGGGCGCTGCGGGGCCTCGGCCAGGTGGTGCGGGTCCTCGGCGTGGACGATGAGCAGCCCGCCGAAGCCGGCGATCTCCGCCAGGGAGCGGGCCAGCTGCTCCTGGTCCAGCTCGGGGAACTCCTCCACCCCGGAGGGCGAGAGGAAGCACTTGAAGCCGAAGACCCCGGCCTCGTACAGCGGGCGCAGGGCCTTGACGTTGGAGGGGATCGCACCGCCCCAGAAGCCCGTGTCGACGTGTGCCTTGGGGGCGGCCACCCGCTGCTTGGTCCGCAGGTGCTCGACGGTGGTGGTCGGCGGGAGCGAGTTGAGCGGCATGTCCAGGAGCGTGGTGATGCCGCCGGCCGCCGCCGCGCGGGTGGCGGTCCAGAAGCCCTCCCACTCGGTGCGGCCGGGGTCGTTCACATGGACGTGGGTGTCGACCAGGCCGGGGAGCAGGACGTCGTCGCCTAGGTCCTCCAGGCGGGCGCCCGGGGGCGCCCCGGTGTCGTACGGCAGGACCGCGTCGATGGTGCCGCCCGCTACGGCGACGGTCGCGGGGCGGGTGCCCTCGGGGGTGACGACGCGCGTCGAGCGCAGTACCAGGTTCACGTCCGGACCGGACACCCGTGCTCCTCACACTCCAGAAATGATCACGGCAGGGATGATCACGACGAGAATTCAACGAACTGTTGAAGTTGCCGAGGAGTCTTCACTCGGGAGCCACCCTCGTCAAGACCCCACCTTCCACCGGGAGGGAGTCCACCGGGTCGCCGAGAGGGGCGTGACGGGCCACCGAGAGGGGGCGGGACGGGCCGGCGAGGGGGGCGGGACGGGCCGGCGCTCACGGCTCGGCCCGATCCGGCGGAACCCGGAGAGAGCCGACTGGAGGTTTCCACAAAGTAGAAGTCACATTTCGGAGTGTGGAACGTAGCATGGGCCAGGAGAGACAGCACCACCCCGTCGCACCGGCGGTCGGCACCCGGACAAAACAGCCCCTGACCGGCACGGACGCCGTCCGGACGGCTGTGGGCCGATCGGGAAGCGCCCGGTAGGCTGCTGTCTTGCCTTCCGCTTCGAAAGGACCGTTGACGTGCCGCCGTCCCACGCCAGCACAGCCGACTCCAAGCCCTCCGGTTCCAGCGGCGGGGTGCAGTCCCTCGAGCGCGCCTTCGACCTGCTGGAGCGGATGGCCGACGCCGGGGGCGAGGTCGGGCTGAGCGAGCTGTCCGCGAGCAGCGGCCTGCCCCTGCCGACCATCCACCGGCTGATGCGGACGCTGGTCGTCTGCGGTTACGTACGCCAGCAGCCCAACCGCCGCTACGCGCTGGGCCCCCGGCTGATCCGCCTGGGCGAGTCCGCCTCCCGGCTGCTCGGCACCTGGGCCCGCCCCTACCTCCAGCGGCTGGTGGAGGAGACCGGCGAGACGGCGAACATGGCCCTGCTGGACGGCGACGAGATCGTGTACGTCGCCCAGGTGCCCTCCAAGCACTCCATGCGGATGTTCACCGAGGTCGGCCGCCGGGTCCTCCCGCACTCCACCGGCGTCGGCAAGGCGCTGCTCGCCGACACCCCGGCCGACGAGGTCCGCGCGCTGCTCGCCCGTACCGGCATGCCGGCCGCGACCGAGAAGACGATCACCACACCCGAGGGCTTCCTCGACGCCCTGGAGCAGGTGCGCCGGGCCGGATACGCGGTGGACGACAACGAGCAGGAGATCGGGGTCCGCTGCCTGGCGGTCTCCGTGCCGAACTCCCCCACCTCGGCCGCGATCTCCATCTCGGGCCCGGCGGGCCGGGTGACGGAGAGCGCGACCGAGCGGATCGTGCCGATCCTCCAGCAGGTCGCGGGCGAGCTGTCGGACGTGCTGGCGAACAACGGCACGGGCGGCTGAGCGCCGTAGCGCCTGTGCGCTTCAGGCCGGTGCCGGTACGGTCAGCCGGCCTGAGCGCCGTAGTGCCCGTGCGCCTCAGGCCGGCGCCGGTATGGTCAGCCCGCCTGAGCGCCGTAGCACCCGTGCGCCTCAGACCGGCGCCGGTATGGTCAGCCCGCCTGAGCGCCGTAACGCCCGTGCGCCTCAGACCGGCGCCGGTACGGTCAGCCGGCCGTCGTCCATGCTCACCGTGCGGTCCATCCGGTCCAGCTGCGCCAGGTCGTGGGTGACCAGCACCGTGGCGGTGGCGCGCTCCCGGGTCAGGGTGACCAGCAGGTCCAGCACGGCCGCGCCGCGCTCGTGGTCGAGCGCGCTGGTCGGCTCGTCGACGAGGAGCACCTCGGGCTCGTTCATCAGGGCGCGGGCGATGTTGATCCGCTGGCGCTGACCGCCCGAGAGCTGGTGCGGCCGCCGGTCCGCCCGGTCGGCCAGGCCCACCGCGTCCAGCAGCTCCAGCGCCCGGCGCCGGGCCGTGCGGGCCGAGCCGCCCGACAGATGGGCCATCACCTGGAGCTGCTCGGCGGCGGTGAGCGAGGGCAGCAGGTTCGGCTGCTGGAAGACGATGCCGATGTGCTCCCTGCGCAGGGCCGCCCGCGCCGCCGGGGTGAGCGGCCCCGTCCGCGTACCGGCCACGACGACCTCGCCGGAGTCCGGGGTGACCAGGGTCGCGGCGGCGGCGAGCAGGCTGGACTTGCCCGAGCCGGAGGGCCCGACGACGGCGGTGAGCGTGCCCGCCACGGCCTCCAGCGAGACCCGGTCCAGGGCGGTGAGCCGCCCGTCGCCGTCCGGGTAGGTGAGGGTCACATCGGTGAGGGTGAGCGTCATCGGGCACTCCCGAGTGCGGTGAGGGGGTCGACGGCGGTGATCCGCCGGATGGACAGGGCGGCCCCGAGGGCGCCGAGGGCGATCATGATCACGGCCGGGACCAGGACGGTCGCCGCGTCCAGCACGAACGGCACCGGCCCCCCGCCGATCAGGAACCCGGCCCCGGCGGCGAGCGCGGTGCCCAGCCCCGTACCGAGGGCGAGCATCACCACGGCCTGCCCGAGCGCGTCGCGCAGGAGGTACGGGGTGGAGGCGCCGAGCGCCTTCAGTACGGCGACGTCGCCGCTGCGCTGGATGGTCCACACGGTGAAGAAGGCGCCGATGACCAGGGCGGAGATGGCGAAGAGGAAGCCGCGCATCAGTTGCAGCGAGCCGTTCTCCGCCTGGTAGGAGCCGATCGCGGTGAGCGAGTCGTCGAGCGAGAGCGTGCGGGTGCCCGCCGCCTCGTCCCCGGCCGCCAGGTCGGCGGAGCCGGTGGTGGTCAGGGCGATCACGGTGGCCTGTTCGGCGGGGCCCGCGCCGTCGTGGCCGATCTGCTGCCAGTCGTCGAGGGTGGTCCAGACGACGGGCGTGTGGCTGTACGAGGCGTCTCCCGCGACGGCGGCGACCTCGCGCTCCGCCCGGCCGAGCGCGATCCTGTCCCCGGCCGCGGCGCCGAGCTCCTCGGCCGCCTTCTCCGAGAGCACGACCCGCCCAGGGCCGATCCCGGCGGGCCCCTGCCCGCCCGGCGCGAGGGTGCCGTCCGGCTCGACGCCGAAGGCCGACACCACGGCCGTACGGTCACCGGGTGCGGTGGCGTTCAGGGACCGGATGCCCAGCGGCTGGGCGGCCTCGACCCCGGGGCGCTCGGCCCAGGCCCGCCAGGCGTCCTCGCGGACGGTCGAGTTGGTGAAGGACACCGACTGGTCGCCCGGTGGGGCGGCGAAGGCGAGGTGGTCGGCGTCGAGGCCGGTGACGGCCGAGACGTTCTCCCGGGCCAGGCCGGCCGTCAGGCCGGACAACAGGCCCACGAGCAGCGTGATCAGGACCACGACCGATCCCATGAGTGCGAAACGGCCCTTGGCGAACCGAAGGTCTCTCCATGCGACGAACATGGCTCCATCGTCGGCCGCCCGGGGCGCGGAAACATCGCGCGGGGGACGGGCCGCCAATCAACCTTTCGATTGACCGCCGGCGCGGGGGCCGCCGCTACGCTGGACGAACCATGGATTCGCGTTCGCACACCCACGTCACCGCTGCCCTGCGGCTCTGCCTGCACGCGCTGCTGACGGGCCTGCTGGCCCTGGTGGCGGTGCGCGCGGTGGGCGAGGGCGCGCCGCACGCGGGGGCGGTGGTGGCGCTGACACTGGTGACGGCGGGGGTGTACGGCGCGGGCGCGCTCGCCGGAACACCGGGACGGTGGGGGCCCCGGACGCCGACCGGGAGGCCGGAGCGAACCGGCCCACGGACCCCGACCGGGCCCCCGGAGCAAACCGGCGCACAGACACCGCCCGGACCGCCGGGGCGGACCGAGGCGCTCACCCCGTCCGCGCGGCCCCAGACGGTCCCCCCGTCCGAGCCGCTCGAAATGGTCACCCCGACCGGGACGCCGGGGCGAACCGAAGCACTCACCCCCTCCACCCGGCCCCGGACGGCCACCCCGTACGTGCGGCCCGGGACCAGGGCGGCGGCCCTCTGGCTGGCCGTGCTCTGGGCCCTGTGGCTCGCGCTGCTCGTCCTCTCCCCGGACGCCCTGTGGGTCGCCTTCCCGCTCTACTTCCTCCAGCTGCACCTGCTGCCCACCCGCTGGGGCGTGGCCGCCGTCGTCGTCACCGCGGCGGCCGCCATCACCAGCTTCGTCGCGCACCGGCAGGAGATCGCCCCGGGCGCCTTCATCGGCCCGCTGCTCGGCGCGGCCGTCGCCATCGCCACGGTCCTCGGCTACGACGCGCTGTTCCGGGAGAGCGAGCGGCGCCGGGAGCTGATCGTGGAGCTGGTCGCCACCCGGGCGGAGCTGGCCGAGGCGGAACGTACGGCGGGCACCCTCGCCGAGCGCGAACGTCTGGCCCGGGAGATCCACGACACGCTCGCCCAGGGCCTGTCCAGCATCCAGCTCCTGCTGCGCGCCGCCGAGCGCACGCTCCCCGAGGACGCGCCTGCCGCCGCGCACGTCCGCGCCGCCCGTGAGGCCGCCCAGGCCAACCTGGCCGAGGCCCGTTCCTTCGTACGCGCCCTGACCCCGCCGGACCTGGAGCACGGTTCGCTGGCGGCCGCGCTGGAGCGGCTCTGCGCCCGGACCACGGGGCCGGACCTCACCGTGCGGTTCGCGGTCAGCGGTACGCCGGTGGAGCTGCCGACACCGTACGAGGTGGCGCTGTTGCGCACCGCCCAGTCGGCGCTGGCCAACACGGTGCGACACGCGGGGGCGAGCCGGGCGGAGATCACGCTGAGCTTCATGGACACCTCCGTGGCGCTGGACGTCGTGGACGACGGGCAGGGCTTTGACCCCTCAGGAGCACCGGTGGACGAGCGCGGTGACGGTGGTTTCGGGCTGCCCGCGATGCGGTCGCGGGCCGCCACGCTGGGTGGCACGCTGAGTGTGGAGTCGGCGCCGGGCCAGGGCACAGCGCTGGCGGTCACCCTGCCGATGGCAGGTCCGCCCCAGGACCGCACGACCGGCCGGGAGCGCGCCGCATGAACGAGGAGAACGCCATCCGACTGCTGCTGGCCGACGACCACCCCGTCGTCCGGGCGGGGCTGCGCGCGGTCCTGGACACCGAACCGGACTTCCGCGTCGCGGGCGAGGCGGCCACCGCGGAGGAGGCCGTGGCCCTGGCGGCGGCGGGCGGTTTCGACGTCGTCCTCATGGACCTCCAGTTCGGTCCTGGGCCGGGCATGCACGGCTCCGAGGCCACGGCGGCGATCACCGCCGTACCGGACGGCCCCCGCGTCCTGATCCTCACCACGTACGACTCCGACGCGGACATCCTGGCGGCGGTCGAGGCGGGCGCGAGCGGCTACCTGCTGAAGGACGCGCCCCCGCAGGAGCTGGCGGCGGCGGTACGCACGGCGGCGGCGGGCCGCTCCGCACTGGCCCCCTCGGTGGCCCACCGGCTGATGGACCGGATGCGTACGCCCGCCGAGGCGCTGACGCGGCGGGAGCTGGAGGTGCTGCACCTGGTCGGGGAGGGTCTGTCGAACCTCCAGATCAGCAAGAAGCTGTTCCTGAGCCAGGCCACGGTCAAGTCCCACCTGGTGCACATCTACGCGAAGCTGGGCGTGGACTCCCGTACGTCGGCGGTCGCGGCGGCGACGGCCCGCAGGCTGATCCGCCGCTGAGGCCGGGGCCGCCGCTGAGGCCGGGGGCCGCCGCTGAGGCCGGGGGTCGCCGCTGAGGCCGGGGGCCGCCGGCGCGGGCCTCACCCGCGCGGCGGCTCCCCGAAGAGATCCACCGCGTTGCGTACGTCGCGCAGCGCGGCGGCGAGAGCGCTCACCGAGCCGATCGACCCCGCGATCAGCAGCAACGAGCTGCGCATACGCGGAATCTCCGGGACCCCGCCGACCGCCATGGCATCGAGCGCCGCGAGCTCTTCCTCCGCGATGGGCCGGTCGGGGAATTCGAAGGCGAGTGAGGCCAGTTCGCGGCGGAGCCGGGAGACGGCTATCCGCAGCTCCGCCACCCTCGGGTCCTCGCCGCTGCCGGTGACCCGCTTCTGCCCCACGCTTCGCAACACAGCACTCCCCCTCGCACGTCCTTGTGCCGGTGTGACCGCCGAGCCCCGGACGGTGGCCAAGTGCCGGGGTTCGTCCGCAAGTTAACGCCATGACAGGCAGTGCGCGCCACTCCACGGACAGAAATCAGGGTGACCCCTGAGAGTGACATGCGTGTCGCGTGTGCGAACGGCTCGGTGGTATCCAGGGCCCATGGCTTATCGAGCGAAGAATCCCGAGGTGGCGGGGGTGCTGCTCGCCGCGGGCGGCGGCCGGCGGCTCGGCGGCCGCCCCAAGGCCCTGCTGGAACACCGCGGCCGCCCCTTGGTCGAGCACGCCCTGCGGGCCCTGCGCAACGGCGGCTGCGGCCCGCTCCACGTGGTGCTGGGGGCGGCCGCCGACGAGGTGCGGGCCCGCGCGGACCTGACGGACTCGACGGTGACCGTGAACCCGGGGTGGGAGGAGGGCATGGGCTCCTCGCTCCGGCTGGGCCTGGCCGCCCTGACCGGTACGGGGGCGGACGCGGCGCTCGTGCTGCTGGTGGACCAGCCGGGGATCGGCGCGGAGGCGGTGGCGCGGGTGCGGGCCGCCCACCGGTCGCGGACGAGCCTGGTGGCCGCCTCGTACGACGGGGAGCGCGGCCATCCGGTGCTCTTCGGGGCGGAGCGGTGGGCGGACATCGCGGCGGGGGCGGTGGGCGACCAGGGGGCTCGGGCGTATCTGCGGGAGCACCGCGATGCGATCACGCTCGTGGAGTGTTCGGATGTGGCGCAGGCGTACGACATCGACACGGCGCGGGATCTGAGCCGTCTGGAATGAGCCGGACGGACGCTCCGTACCCGCCCTGGCACGCCGCGCCACCGAGGGGGCGTTTCTGTCGACCCGGAGAATCTCGACATCAACAAACCATTGAACTTCCACCATGAGGAAACTACTATCCACTGATCAGAAGCCCTCTGAACCTCAGACGGCACCCACGGCCGTATCCCCGGAGCCACGGCACGCCGTGCCGTCTCAGGCGACCCGGCGGCCCTGAGACGCCGCCGCCCGCTGAAGGAGTGACCGCTCATGTCCGCACCAGCGCCGTCCACGCTGGCCATCGTCGACGCCGAGCCCCTGCCCCGGCAGGACGAGGTCCTGACCGACGCGGCCCTCGCGTTCGTGGCCGAGCTGCACCGGCGGTTCACGCCGCGCCGCAACGAGCTGCTCGCCCGGCGCACCGAGCGCCGCGCCGAGATCGCCCGTACCTCCACGCTGGACTTCCTGCCCGAGACGGCGGCGGTCCGTGCGGACGACTCCTGGAAGGTCGCGCCGGCCCCGGCCGCTTTGAGCGACCGCCGGGTGGAGATCACCGGTCCGACCGACCGCAAGATGACGATCAACGCGCTGAACTCGGGCGCCCGCATCTGGCTCGCCGACTTCGAGGACGCCTCCGCTCCCACCTGGGAGAACGTGATCCTCGGCCAGCTCAACCTGACCGACGCCTACGAGCGCCGCATCGACTTCACCGACCCGAGGTCCGGCAAGTCCTACGCGCTGAAGCCCGCCGAGGAGCTCGCCACGGTCGTCACCCGCCCCCGCGGCTGGCACCTGGACGAGCGCCACCTCCAGCTGGACGGCACCCCCGTGCCCGGTGCGCTGGTCGACTTCGGCCTCTACTTCTTCCACAACGCCCAGCGCCTGATCGACCTCGGCAAGGGCCCGTACTTCTACCTGCCGAAGACGGAGTCGCACCTGGAGGCCCGCCTCTGGAACGACGTCTTCGTCTTCGCCCAGGACTACGTCGGCATCCCGCAGGGCACGGTCCGCGCGACGGTCCTGATCGAGACGATCACCGCCGCGTACGAGATGGAGGAGATCCTCTACGAGCTGCGCGACCACGCCTCCGGGCTGAACGCGGGCCGCTGGGACTACCTCTTCTCCATCGTCAAGAACTTCCGTGACGGCGGCCCCAAGTTCGTCCTGCCGGACCGCAACGCGGTGACGATGACCGCCCCGTTCATGCGGGCCTACACCGAACTCCTGGTCCGCACCTGCCACAAGCGCGGCGCGCACGCGATCGGCGGCATGGCGGCCTTCATCCCCTCACGCCGGGACGCCGAGGTCAACAAGGTGGCGTTCGAGAAGGTCAAGGCCGACAAGGACCGCGAGGCGAACGACGGCTTCGACGGCTCCTGGGTCGCCCACCCCGACCTGGTCCCGATCGCCCTGGCCTCCTTCGACGCGGTCCTCGGCGAGAAGCCGAACCAGAAGGACCGGCTGCGCGAGGACGTCTCGGTGGCGGCGGGCGACCTGATCGCCATCGACACCCTCGACGCCAAGCCCACGTACGACGGCCTGCGCAACGCCGTCGCGGTCGGCATCCGCTACATCGAGGCCTGGCTGCGGGGGCTGGGCGCCGTCGCCATCTTCAACCTGATGGAGGACGCGGCCACCGCCGAGATCTCCCGCTCCCAGATCTGGCAGTGGATCAACGCGGACGTGGTCTTCGAGAACGGCGAGCACGCCACCGCCGACCTCGCCCGCAAGGTCGCCGCCGAGGAACTGGCCGCGATCCGCGAGGAGATCGGCGAGGAGGCCTTCACCGCCGGCACGTGGCAGCAGGCCCACGACCTCCTGCTCCAGGTCTCCCTGGACCAGGACTACGCGGACTTCCTGACCCTGCCGGCGTACGAACAGCTGCGCTGACCCCTCCCGTACGGGCCTCGGCCCCCGGCACCGCGCCGGGGGCCGAGGCGTTCGTCCCACGGCGCACCCCCTCCTCACGTCCACACCGCCCCCAGCGCCACGAACCCGCAGATCAGGACGGCCAGGACGGCCAGCAACGACCGTCCGGGGTCCTCGCGGACGCGGCCCGCGTACCGGAGCACGTAGGCGATCGTCACCCCCGTCAGCACCACCCACATGATCGCGCGCAGCACGATGCCGTCGCCGGGTGACGGTGAGCTGGATGCCGGACCGGCGGGAGGACTCCGGATGGGTGACGGACGGGCCCGGCCGCTCGACGCGCTCGACGCTCGCGCCGTGCGGCAGGTCCACCGGGAGGTCGTGGACCTGCCGCACGGGCTCGGGCGGGAAGCCGGGGAAGGCGGTGGAGGGGACGGCCTCCGACCGTTCCCGGCGGGCGGCGAGACCGCCCGTCAGCGTGTCGGCCCGTGTGCCCGGGTCCTCTCCCAGGTCCATGGTTCAGCCCCTTCGGTCCGCCGGCCCCTTCCGGGACCAAGGGACTAAGGGACCAAGGGACCAAGGGGCCGAGTGCCGCACGCCTGGGAGGCGAATGCCGCGACGGGGCGTCAGTCCGCCAGGACGATGGTGGGCTGGGCCGAGAAGTCACCCCACTTGCCGTCCGGGAGCTTGGCCCTGAGCTTCACCGAGTAGCGGGTGCCGGCCGGGTCGGACAGGTGCAGCCGGTAGGTGGCCCGGCCCTTGGGAGGGGTGCCGCCCCAGACGATGGTGGTGGTCAGCTTGCCGTTCATGTAGAGCTGGTAGGCGGGGATGACCCCGCCCGTGTCGGGCTGGTCCCAGGACAGGTCGACGGTGAACTCCCCGCCCTCCTTGCCGATCTCGCTGCGCAGCCCGGTGGGGGCGGTGCTCGCGGGGGCGCCGGGGGCGGAGGCGGTGGTGAGGTCGAGCGCGTTGCTGTCGGCCGAGGACTTGTCGGAGGCGTCCCGGGCCCGGACGGTGAAGGTGTAGACGGTCCCCGGGCGCAGACCGGTGAGCTTCGCCGTCGTCTCGGAGGCCGGGACGCTGTGGATCCGGGAGCCCTCCTGGTAGACGTCGTACGAGGTCACGCCGACGTCGTCCGTGGAGGCGCCCCAGGTGAGGGTGGCCCCCCGGCTGCCGTCGGCGGTGCCCGTCAGCTTCGTCGGCACGGTGGGGGGCGCGTCGTCCTTGGGCGGGGTGGCCTGGGTGGTGACGGGGATGGCCTTGCTGGGCTCGGAGAGGTTCCCGGCCGCGTCCTTGGAGCGGACGGAGAAGGTGTAGTCCGTCGAGGCCGTCAGCCCGTTGACGTCGATCATGGTCTTCGTCGCCGGAACGCTCTTGACCTTGTCCTTCCCGCGGTAGACCTCGTAGCCGGTGACCGCCTTGTTGTCGGAGGCGGGCTCCCACATGACGTGCACCGAGGTGGAGCTGCTGGCCTGCGCGGTCACCCCGCCGGGGACGCTGGGGGGCTGCGTGTCGGCTTCGGCGGTGCCACCGCAGGCGGTGAGGAGAGGCGCGAGGAGCAGGCCGGCGGTACAGGCCAACGCGGCAGAGATGTGGGGGCGTTGCACGGTGGTGCCTTCCATCCGGACAGCAATGGTCCAGACCTGTATGACATGGCGCGGGGGTCGCCGACAAGAGGACGGCGAGGAACCTTCCGCTATGTGGTGGTGTGCGCCGCACACCTCCCCCGGTCCGGCAGCCCTGCGCCCGGCCCTCGCGCCCCGCACCGGCCGACCCGAGCACGGATCGGCGGCCGGCCGGACGGAGGGGCGGGCGGCTCCGCGCATCCCTGACCGATCGGTCAGTTATCATGACGCATGCCTCGTCCGCGTTCCGAGATGCGCCAGCACATTCTGGTCACCGCCCTGCGCCTGTTCGCCCAGCACGGCTTCAAAGGCGCGTCCTTGCAGGACATCGCGGCCGATGTGCCGTGCTCGAAGGCGTCCCTGCTGTACCACTTCGCCGACAAGGACGCGATCCTCGCCGAACTGCTGACGCCGCCGGCCGGGGGGCTCTCCGCCCTGAGCGAGGAACTGTCCGCCCTGGACGGCCCGCGAGCGGTACGGCCGGCCGTGACGGGCTACGTCGACCTGGCGATGCGCTTCCGCCTGGAGCTCAAGATCATCTTCGCGGAGCTGCCGGAGATGCTCGGTCATCCGGTCCTGGCCGTCATCCCCCCTGCCGTCGACCAGCTCGCGGATGCGCTGGCGGGCCGCTCGCAGGATCCCGGTGCACTCGTCTCGGCCCGCATGGTGATCGGCGGCGTGGCCGTCGCCGTCGCCGGCGGCGTCGATGTCCGACCGGACGCCGTGCGCGACGAATTGATCCGAGGGTCACTGAGGACCCTCGGGCATCCTCACAGCTGAGACAAGCTGTGCAACCGAAGAGAAAGGCGCCGCTTCGCATGGCTGTCCTCCTGTACCGGCTCGGCCGGCTGTCCTTCCGCCGCCGAGGCCGCGTACTCGCCCTGTGGCTGTTGCTGCTCGCCCTGCTCGGTGGCGGTGCGATCGCCTTCAGCGGCCCCACCACCAGCGAGTTCTCCATACCCGGGACGGAGTCCCAGAAGGCCCTGGACGCGCTGTCCCGGGAGTTCCCGCAGGCCGGGGGTGCGACCGGCACGATCGTGGTGGCCGCCCCCGAGGCCGAGAAGCTCACCCCCGCCGCCGTCGCCCCGGTGGTCGAGGACGCGGCGAAGGTTCCCGGCGTCCTCGCGGCCATCGACCCGTTCGCGTCGCAGGCCGTGTCGCAGGACGGCCGATACGCCCTGGTCCAGGTCCAGTTCGACGCGGTGGCCGACAGCATCACCGACGCGCAGCGGGAGGCCTTCACCGCAGCGGGCGCCTCCGCCGAGAACGTACGCGTGGAGCACGGCGGCGAGATCATGCGGGGCGCCCCGGAGATCGGATCGACCGAGATCGTCGGCGTCGGCGTCGCCGCCCTCGTACTGATCCTCACGTTCGGCTCCCTGGTGGCCGCCGGAATGACCCTGCTCAACGCCCTCGTCGGGGTGGCCGCCGGCATGGCGGGGCTGTTCTCCCTCAGCAGCGTCGTGGAGCTGACCAGCACCGCGCCCATCCTGGCCCTCATGCTGGGCCTGGCCGTGGGCATCGACTACGCGCTGTTCATCACCTCCCGCTACCGGCAGTACCTCGCGGAGGGCATGGACGGGGAGGAGGCCGCCGGACGGGCGACCGGGACGGCCGGTTCCGCGGTCGTCTTCGCCGGCGCCACGGTCGTCATCGCGCTGGCGGGACTCGCCGTCGCCGGTGTCCCCTTCCTGACGGTCATGGGCCTCGCCGCCGCCGCCACGGTCGCCCTGGCGGTGCTGGTCTCCCTGACCCTGCTGCCGGCCGTCCTCGGGTTCGCGGGCGTACGCGTCCTGCCCCGCGCACGCCGTACGCAGGACCGCACGCCCTCGTC
The DNA here is from genome assembly GCF_040703535.1 of Streptomyces sp. NPDC007346. NCBI lineage: Bacteria > Bacillati > Actinomycetota > Actinomycetes > Kitasatosporales > Streptomycetaceae > Streptomyces > Streptomyces sp. NPDC007346. Next base: position 18,686 of record NZ_JBEYKR010000014.1, on the reverse strand, counting down.
CGACGGCGCCAGGACGGCCTTCGGCTTCCGCTGGGGCCGGATCGTGGCACGGCTGCGCGTCCCCGTCCTCCTCGTCGGCGTGGTGTGCCTCGGTGCCCTCTCGCTGCCCGTACTGGACATGCGCCTGGCCCTGCCCGACGCGAGCACCGAGGCGGCGGGGTCGCCCAACCGCGAGGCCTACGACCTGACGACCGAGGGGTTCGGCGAGGGCTTCAACGGGCGCCTGGTCGCCGTCGTGTCGGCGCCCGGCCGGGCGGCGACCGCTCGGGCGGCCGAGGAGGCCACCGCCCTGATCTCGGACACCGACGGGGTGCTGGCCGTCGCCGCCCCGCAGTTGAACGAAGAGGGCACGACCGCCCTGCTCGCCGTGATCCCCACGACGGGACCCACCGCGGCCGCGACCGAGGACACCGTCAACGAGATCCGTGACCGGGTGGCGGGCGTGGCGGGCGCCGACATCGCGCTCACCGGCGTGACCGCGGTCGGCATCGACGTCTCGGAGAAGCTCGCCGCCGCCCTGCCGGTCTATCTCCTGCTGGTGGTGGGGCTGTCGGTCCTGCTGCTCATGCTGGTCTTCCGGTCGGTCCTGGTCCCCCTCAAGGCCGCCCTGGGCTTCCTGCTCACCATCGGGGCCACCTTCGGCATCACCGTCGCGATCTTCCAGGAAGGCCATCTGGCGCGGCTGGTCGGTCTCGACACCCCCGGCCCGCTGGTGAGTTTCCTGCCCATCCTCCTGATCGGCATCCTCTTCGGCCTGGCCATGGACTACGAGGTCTTCCTCGTCTCGCGGATGCGGGAGGACTTCGTCCACGGGACCGAGGCGCGCGAGGCCGTCATCAGCGGCGTCGGCCACAACGCACGGGTGGTCACCGCGGCGGCGGCCATCATGACCGCGGTCTTCGGCGGGTTCGTGTTCATGCACGACCCCGTCATCAAGTCCATCGGATTCGCCCTCGCCATCGGCGTGCTCATCGACGCCTTCGTCGTCCGCATGGCCCTGGTGCCCGCCGTCATGCACCTCCTGGGCCGTACCGCCTGGTGGCTGCCCCGCCCGGTGGACCGCGTCCTGCCCGACCTCGACATCGAGGGCGAGCGGCTGCAACAGGAGATCCCCGTCCAGCGACAGCGGGAGGAACTCGTGGGGTCCTGAGCCCGGTTCGGCGGCGTCGGCGCCCGCCCACGGCAAAGGCCCAGGTCACCGGCCTGGGCCTTCGCCGTTGAGCGGTGTCCGACGAGAGGGCCACCGACGGCATGGCCACCGTGAAGGGCGCTCCCGAGCCGCCGAGGCCGCGGTGGCCCCGTGGGACGGACGGAGCCCGTCAGCTGGTGAAGAACTCCGTGATGTGCGCGGCCACCTGGTCGGCGCGGGTCTCGTGCATCGTGTGGCCGCCGGGGACCGTGATCAGCCGGCAGTCCGGGATCAGGGAGGCCATGTCGGCCTGGCGCTCCTGCGGCATGCGGCTCTCGGGGCCGCCGCTGATGATCATCGTGGGGGCGACGATCTCGCCGAGGCCCTCGGCCGCGTCCGGTCCGGGGTCGGCGAGCTGGTCGCGTACGGCGGGCACCGCGTTCTCGTCGTAGTCCACCGGGCCCTCGGGCCGCCCGGCCGGGCCCGGGTCGCCGGGGAACGGGGCCGGGGTCTCCACCAGCACCAGCCGCTCCACCCGGTCGGAGTGCTCGTGGGCCAGCAGCCGGGCGACGACGCCGCCCATGCCGTGGCCGACCAGGCCCACCCGGTTCAGCTCCAGCTCGTCGAGGAAGCCCACGACGTCCTCGGCCATCAGCTCCAGCTCGTACGCGTCGGGCCAGTCGCTCTCGCCGTGGCCGCGCAGGTCCAGGGCGAAGACCCGCCACTCCTGGCCCAGCAGGGGGCCGGCCGCCTCCCAGTCCGCGGCGGAGCCGCCGAGCCCGTGCAGCAGCACGACGGGCGAGCCGAACGGATCGCCCCAGGTCCGGTACGCGAGGCGCACATCGCCGACATCCACAACTGACTGATCTTCCATACCCCTGACGCTACAGCCGCCGGGCGGCCCTCCGCTCCAGGGCCCCGGCCTGGCAGGCTGGGCGGGTGAACCGCTTCGTCCGCGCCCTGCGCCTCCCTCTCGCCGTCACCGCCCTCACGGCCGCCGCCCTGACCGGCTGCTCCGGATCCGCCCCCGGCTCCCCGGACGCGGGGCTGGCCGACCCGGCGAAGAAGGGGATCGCCATGCGGCTGGTCTCCAGCGCGGAGAACTCCTCGCTGGACTGGGAGGCGCAGTACCCGTACATCGAGGACATCGGGGACGGGCGGGGGTACACGGCGGGCATCATCGGGTTCTGCTCCGGCACCGGTGACATGAGGAGCGTCGTCGAGCGGTACGCGAAGGCGCGCCCCGGCAATCCGCTGGAACGCTTCCTGCCCGCCCTGCGCGCGGTGGAGGGCAGCGACTCGCACGCCGGGCTCGGTGAACCGTTCACGAAGGCGTGGGCGAAGGCGGCCGAGGACCCCGCCTTCCGTGGAGCGCAGGACGCGGAGCGGGACGCCTCCTACTTCGACCCGGCGGTGGAGCAGGCTCGGAAGGACGGGCTCGGGGCGCTGGGGCAGTTCATCTACTACGACGCGTACGTGATGCACGGCGCGGGTGACACCGAGGGCTCGGTCGGGTTCCGGACGATGCGCGGCGAGGCCCTGGCGGCGGCCACGCCGCCCGCGCGGGGCGGCGACGAGAAGGCGTATTTGAACGCGTTCCTCGATGCCCGGGTCGCCGCGATCGGCCGGGAGACCTCGCACACCGACACCAGCCGGGTGGAGAGCGCCCAGCGGGTCTTCGTACGGGAGGGGAAGCTGCGGCTGGAGACGCCGCTGCGGTGGAAGGTGTACGGGGACAGCTACCGCATCGACGAGGCGTGAGGCGCAACCTCCGCCAGGCGCGCGGACGCGGCCGAAGCCCCGTGCGGGGCACAGGGCTTCACCGGGCGGCGGGTGGCCGATACGTCAGTGCACGCCCACCCCGGCCGCCGCCGGCACGACGTGTTCGCCGCTGCGCTGCTCCTCGTCCTCCGCGTCCGGCTTGCGGCCGAAGTGGTTGAAGGCGAGGTTCAGCACGATGGCCACCACGCAGCCGGTCGAGATGCCGGAGTCCAGGACGACCAGCAGGTCCTCGGGGAAGGCGTGGTAGAACTGCGGCGCCGCGATCGGGATCAGGCCGATGCCCACGGCCGCCGCCACGATCAGCGCGTTCTCGCCCTTCTCCAGGGCGGCGGTGGCCAGGGTCTGGATGCCGCTGGCCGCGACCGTGCCGAAGAGGACGATGCCCGCGCCGCCGAGGACCGGCAGCGGTACGAGGGCGATGACGGAGGCGGCGACGGGGACCAGGCCCAGCACGATGAGGATCACGCCGCCCGCCGCGACGACGAAGCGGCTGCGGATCTTCGTCATGGCGACCAGGCCGACGTTCTGGGCGAAGGCACTGCACATGAATCCGTTGAAGACCGGGCTGATGGCGCTGCCCAGGGTGTCGGCGCGCAGGCCGCCCTCGATGATCTTCTCGTCGGCCGGCCGGCCGACGATCTTCCCCAGGGCCAGCATGTCGGCGGTGGACTCGGTCATGCAGACCAGCATCACGATGCACATGGAGATGATGGCGGCGATCTCGAACTGCGGGCCGCCGAAGGCGAACGGCGTCGGGAAGCCGACCACGTCGGCGTCCTTGATGGCGCCGAAGTCGGTGATGCCGGCGGGGATGGCGATCAGGGTGCCGACCACCAGGCCGAGCAGGATCGCGATCTGCTGGAGGAAGCCCCGCAGCAGCTTGCGCAGGGCCAGCACGATCACCAGCGTCACGGCGGCCATGGTGATGTTGGTCATCGAACCGTAGTCGTCCGCCGCCGCGTTGCCACCCTGGGACCAGTTGAAGGCGACCGGCAGGAGCGAGACACCGATCAGGGTGATGACGGTGCCGGTGACGACCGGTGGGAAGAAGCGGACGAGTTTGCAGAAGTACGGGGCGAGGACGAAGCCGAGCACGCTGGCGACGATGATCGCGCCGAAGATCACGGCGATGCCGTCGTGTCCCCGGTCCTTGCCTATCGCGATCATCGGGGCCACCCCGGCGAAGGAGACACCGTTGACGAAGGGCAGCCGGGCGCCCACGCGCCAGAAGCCGATCGTCTGGAGCAGGGTGGCTATCCCCGCGGTGAACAGGCTCGCCCCCATCAGGAAGGCGGTCTCCTTGGCGGTGAGGCCGACGGCCGGCCCCACGATGAGCGGCGGGGCCACCACGCCCGCGTACATCGCGGCCACGTGCTGGAGGCCGCTGGTGAACATCTTCAGTGGAGGCAGGGTCTCGTCGACCGGGTGTTTCCGGCCGTCCGTCGCTTCTGCGACGGCGTCGTCCGTCGCGTCGGGGGCTGCTGCTTCTGCGTCTTTGCGAAACCTGGGCTTGGCGGCCACGGCGGTTCCTCCGGTCGGTTACACGTCGTCGGCGACGTGGGTGTCAGGGAGGTGGTGCGTCAGTGGTGCGGTGGTGCGGCTCTCTCAGGTGGTGCAGGGCGTGCGGAGGGGGTACGGGGAGGCTCACGCGGTCACGGTGCGTGCCGGGCGCGCGGTCGAAGCGCGTGCGGGGAGCGCGGTCAGGGTGCGTGCCGGGCGCGCGCGGTCGGGTGCGTGCGGGCAGCGTCGGTCACCGGTCCGGCGGGCGCCCACCATCGGGTGCGCGTCCGCCGGACCGGCTGTGCCGAGGACCCCGCTCGGGTCCACGGCGGCCGGTCTCGGGCCGTCCCCCTCGACCGGCCGGTTCCGGGGATACCGCCGGGTCAGGGAGTGTCGGACACCTCTACGCCCCGGCGGCGATCTGCGCGAGGCGGCGGGCCTCGTCGCGGGTGGTGCGGGCGATGGCGTCCTCGTCCACCGTGGTGAGGTGGTTGCCCTCGACGACCGGCTTGCCGTCGACGAGGGAGAGGGTCACCGGGGCGGCCGCGCCGAAGATGAGCGCGGTCACCGGGTCGGCGATCGAGGAGTGGGCCAGGGTGTCCAGCTTCCACAGGACGAGGTCGGCGAGCTTGCCGGCCTCCAGGGAGCCGATCTGGTCGGCGCGGCCCAGGACCTGGGCCCCGCCGAAGGTTCCCAGGCGCAGGGCCTGACGGGCGTTCAGGGCGGCCTCGCGGTGGGCGCCGAGGCGGTTGATGAGCAGGGCGTTGCGCAGCTCGGTGTGGAGCTCGCCGGACTCGTTGGACGCGGTGCCGTCCACGCCCAGGCCGACCGGGACACCGGCGGCGAGCATGTCGGGGACCCGGGCGATCCCGGCGGCGAGGCGGGCGTTGGAGGACGGGCAGTGGGCGACGCCCGTTCCCGTACGGGCGAAGGCGGCGATGTCGGAGTCGTTCATGTGGACGCAGTGCGCCATCCACACGTCGTCGCCGAGCCAGCCGGTGGACTCGAAGTACTGGGTCGGGCCCATCCCGAACAGCTCCTTGCAGAACTGCTCCTCCTCCACGGTCTCCGAGCCGTGGGTGTGCAGCCGTACGCCTCTCCTGCGGGCCAACTCAGCACCCTGGCGCATCAGTTCGGTGGAGACCGAGAACGGTGAGCAGGGGGCGACGGCGACCTGGGTCATGGCGTCGAAGGAGGCGTCGTGGTGGGCGTCGATGGTGGCCTCGGTGGCGGCGAGCGCGCCTTCGAGGGTCTCGACGGCGAAGTCCGGGGGCAGGCCGCCGTCCTTCTCGCTACGGTCCATGGAGCCCCGGGCGAGGGTGAACCGTACGCCCGTCTCGCGGGCGGCGCCGATGATGGCGCCGGACAGGTCGCCGGAGCCCTTGGGGTGGACGTAGTGGTGGTCCATGGCGGTGGTGACCCCGCCGCGGGCCATCATCGCGAGCGAGCCCTGCGCGGCGGCGCGGGCCATCGGCTCGTCGATGCGCGCCCAGGTCGGGTAGAGGGCGACCAGCCAGTCGAAGAGGTTGTGGTCGGTGGCCAGGCCCCGGGTGATCCACTGGTAGAAGTGGTGGTGGGTGTTGACCAGGCCGGGCGTCGCGAGGTGCCCGGTGGCGTCGATGCGCCGGACGACCCCGGTGAGGCCCTGCGGCGCCTTGCCGGCGCCGACGGACTCGATGCGGTTGTCCGCCACGACGATGTGGCCGGAGGCGTACTCCGTGTCGTGGGCGTCGACGGTGGCGATCGAACAGTTCTCGATGATGATGCGCTGAGGGTCTGCCGAAGCTGCCATGGCGCTTCCTTCTTCTCTCTGTGGCGATGTGGGCACGGCAGGACCCTAGGAGGATTTGAGTGCCACAGCGGTGCGGCTGTGGGTGCCGAGAGGGTGGAGGAACAGGTTGAGCACGACCGCGACGGGCGCTCCCGCGCCGGTCGCGAAAGGTCGGTGTCCGGGCGTGCCGGTCGCGGCGACGGCGAGCACCGGGGCGGTACCGGTGGAGGAGGCCGCGTCGCCGAACGGCGGCCGGTTCCCGGCGAAGCCGCCGGGGCCGGTGGCCGGCGAAGGGGTGACGACGGCCGCGCCCATGGGGGCGATGTACTGGAGAGCCGCGGGAGGGAGCCTCCCGTCGACCGGGTGGGCCGCGCCCGGGTGAACTGCCGTGGCGGTGACGGTGCTGGGAGCTGTGCGCGGGCCTTCTGCCGGCCCCGTTGCGGGCTGTGCCATGGGTTTCCCTCCGGGATGACCGGCCCCCGCCCGACTGCGGGCGGGCGGGGGCCGGTTCAGCGCCGCGTCAGAGGTTGGTCATGTCGACCGGGATCTTCGGCTCGACGCCGTCCCGGAGCACGGTGGCCTCGATCAGACCGTAGGGGCGGTCCGCCGCGAAGTAGACAGCACCGTCGGCGGTGTCGTTCTTCAGTCCGAACGGTTCGAGGTCCACCAGGAAGTGGTGGTTGTTCGGCAGCGAGAAGCGGATCTCGTCGATCTCGCTGCGGCTGTTGATGATCCGCGAACCCATCTGGTACAGGGTCTGCTGGAGCGAGAGGGAGTACGTCTCGGCGAAGGCGTGGAGCATGTGCTTGCGCGCCTGCGCGTAGGACTTCTCCCAGTTCGGCATCGGCTGTTCGTCGCCGGTCCAGTTGTAGCGCCAGCGCGCGGAGACGTCGGTCGCCAGGATGCGGTCGTACGCCTCCTTGAGCGTCGTGTACTTGTCCTTGACGTAGCCCCAGAACTCGGAGTTGGTCGAGTTCAGCACCGTCAGGTCCTTGAGGCCCGAGATGACCTCCCAGCTCGCACCGTCGTAGGTGATCTGGGAGACGCGGGTCTCCTGCCCCTTGCGGACGAAGGAGTGGTTGACCTCGTCGGCGCCGATGAACCTGGAGTTGCCGTCGGAGGTCGCGATGCGCTCCCAGGCGTACTCCTCGATCCGGATCCGGGCGCGGTGGATCGGCTCCTGCGAGGTGACGAAGTGCCGGGCGAGGTGGATGCCGAACTGCTCGGCGGAGTCGATCCCGTGCTCCTTGGCGAACGCGAACACCGTGTTCTTGGTGGTGTCGGTCGGCAGGACGTTGGCGTTGGAGCCGGAGTAGTGCACGTCGTCCATGTCGCCGGAGAGGGCGACCGAGACGTTCAGGTCCTTTATGTGGTGGGTGTCGCCGTCCCGCGTGATCTTCACGACGCGGTTCTCTGCTTTGCCGTACTGGTTCTGGCCGAGAATCGTGGGCATGTCGGTGCTAGCTCCCTCGGTAAACGGAGTAGCCGAACGGGTTGAGCAGCAGCGGTACGTGATAGTGCTCGCCCTGGGCGACCGCGAACGCGATGGTCACCTCCGGGAAGAACGCGCCGCTGTCCCTTACGCGGGGGGCGTCCTGCTGCGCCTCGGCTTGCTTCTTGGAAAAGTACGTCTCGGTGTCGAAGACGAGACGCACATGGGTCGTTCCCTCCGGCAGCGCCGGCAGGTCCTTGCAGCGCCCGTCCGCATCGGTCGCGGAGGCTCCGAGCGTCACGTACGGCGAGCCGCTGCCGCTGCGGGCGGCGAGCGAGACGGCGACGGAAGCGGCGGGGCGGCCGATGCTGGTGTCCAGGATGTGGGTGGACACCGATGCGGTCGTGTCGGTACTCAAGACCGTCACTCTCCTAGATCTCAAGAGTCCTGCACGGGAGCTTCCTCCGCGAGGGTCTCCCGTACGAGACGGGTCAGCCGGATGCGGTTGATCCTGCCCAGTTCGGTGCGCACGACCTCCTGCTCCCGCTCGGGTGAGTTCCCGATCCGGGACTTCACCGCGTCGCGCATCCGCTCACCGGTGGCGCCGGTGGCACAGATCAGGAAGACATGTCCGAACCGCTCCTGGTAGGCCAGGTTCAGTTCGAGCATCTCGGCCTTGAGCTCCTCGGAGGCGCCGGCCATCCCCCGCTGTTCGCGGGAGGAGGTCGGGTCACCGGGGATCGGGCGGCCGATCGGCGGGTGGCCCGCCATCGCCTCGGCCAGGTCCCCGGCGGTGAGCTCGGCCGTGGCGGTGTCGCTCGCGGAGAGCAGAGCTTCCTCGGTGGCGTACGGACGGCCGGCGAGGACGGTCGCCCCCCAGGCCGCACTGGCACAGACCTCGTGGAGCGCGGGGGCGGCCTCGCCGTCCGCCAGGGTGTTGAACCGGGTGAGGCCCGGTGTGGAGCTCGAAGTCACGGGAGCCTCCGTGGCTGTTCCTCGCTGTGCGTTGTTCGGGCTGCGGACAGCTAACGCCCTCCGCAACACGACGTCAACACTTTGTTGAAATTTCGCGAACGAAGAAAGCCGCCGTCCCGGCATGCGGACGGCGGCTTTCCTGTGCGTTCGGCCAACTACTCACCCTTGGCCGTATGTTCCCGGTTCAGGTAGTTGTACACGGTGAACCGGGAGACGCCCAGGGCGCCGGCCACGGTCTCCACGCCGTGCCGTACGGAGAAGGCACCGCGTGCCTCCAGGGCCCGGACGACGGACTGCTTGGTCTTCCGGTCCAGGTCGGCGAGTGGCATCCCGTGTCGTCTCTCCATCGCGGCGAGAATGTGGTCCAGCGAGTCGGAGAGCTGGGGCAGGCGTACGGCGATGACGTCCCGGCCCTCCCACGCGAGCACCACGTCGTCCGGCTGGGCCTGCTCGGGGCCGAGCAGCTCGGCGCCCATCGCGTCGACGAGCGGCTTGACGGCCGCTACGAAGGGGTGGTCGACGGTGACCGGGACGTCATCGGCGGATTCGGTCACCGGACGTCCCCCTCGATCACGTTGACCTGGAGCGAGACCCGGGTGGCGCCCGAGGCCAGGGCCCGGCGCAGCAGGGAGTCCACGGCGGTGAGCACCTCGTCCGCGCCCCCTTCCGCCGTGTTGCCGAACGGGCCGACGTCCACGGCGTCGAGCTCGGCGCTCTGGATGACCTCGCGGGCCACCACCGCGTGGGCGGGCGCCTCGTCGAGATCGAAGGGCTCGGTGGTGAATTCCACCCTCAAGCGCACTGTGCCTCCCTGATGTCCTCGCCGCGGGTGCGGGCTCGCGCGGCTCGGCCACGACTGTAACCGCTGGGGAGGGCCCCGCCCCCGGCGCGACCGGGCGCCCGCCGCGCGGGGACACGGCCGCGGCGGGGCGGTCACGCCAGGGGCGGCGGACGGACGGTCAGGGCAGTGGCAGGACACAGACGGCGACCGGCGCCGGAAGCGGATCGCCCGCCGGGGTCAGGGAGCCGTCGGAGCCGACCCGGAAGGCGGTGACGGTGGAGGAGCGCTGGTTGGCGGCGAAGAGCATCGAGCCGTCCGGGGAGAGGGCGAGCTGGCGCGGCCAGTCACCGCCGACGGGCACGGTGTCCAGCAGGCGCAGGGCCGCCCCGTCGTCCTCCACCGCGTACCGGGTGAGGGTGTTGGGGCCCCGGTTGGCGAGGTACGCGTACGAGCCGTCGCCGGTGACGACGAACTGTGCGGGGTAGCCGGTGTCCGTACCGGTGGACCGGCCGGGGCCCGGGGTGAGGGTGCCGGTCTCGGGGTCGTACGCGCAGACGACGGCGGTGTTGTCCAGCTCGCAGGCCAGGTAGGCGGAGCGCCCGCCGGGGTGGAAGGCGAGGTGGCGCGGGCCGGAGCCGGGTGCCAGGGCGGCGCGGGAGACCTCGGTGAGCGTTCCGGCGGTCTCGTCGAGGCGGTACGTGTACACGGTGTCGGTGCCCAGGTCGACGGCGAGGACGTGGCCGCCGTCGGGCGAGGTGACGATCTGGTGGGCGTGCGGGCCGCTCTGCCCCGGGCCGGGCGGCGGCGAGCTGTGGGTGACCAGGTCGGTGCGCTCGCCGAGCGAGCCGTCCTCCGCGACGGGGTGCACGGCGACGCTGCCGGAGGTGTAGTTCGCGCTCAGCAGCCAGCGCCCGGAGGGGTGGACGGAGAGGTGGGTGGGGCCGGAGCCGCCGGTGGGGCGGGTGCCGAGCACCTCGTACGTCCCGTCCGGCGCGAGCGCCACGGCGGTGACCGCGCCCGCGTCCTGCTCGGCGACCGCGTAGACCGTGGAGCCGGAGGGGTGGAGGGCCAGGTAGGAAGGGTTCTCGACGCCGGTGATCACCGGGCCGGGGGTGATCGCTCCGGTGCCGGTGTCGTACGCGGCGGTGCCGATGCCCGTGCCGCCGCCCTCGTCGGAGGTGTAGGTGCCGAGCAGGAGGGGGCGGGTGGCCCGGGGGCTGCCGGGCGGGGTGGGGGCCGGGGGTGAGGCCGGGTGCGGGGTGGCGTGGGCGGGAGCGGCGAGGGCGGGGGTGGCCGCCAGGGCGGCGCCCGCGAGCAGGCCACCGAGGAGGCTCCGGCGGCTGGGGTGGGCGGGGGCGGGAGAGGCCGGGGAGGCGGGGAGGCCCGCGCCGGGGGTGGGGGTGGGGCGTCCGGGGGCAGCATTGGGTACGGCGTTCATGCGAGGCACCTCGTGGGGGGGGAGGACGGTTGCTTCTCGTATGGGGGTTGCTTCTCGTGTGGGCTACTTCTCGCGCCGGGGAGGTTGCTTCTCGTGCGGGGGGGTGCTTCTCGTGCGAGGTTGCTTCTCGTGTGGGGGGTTGCTTCTCGTCCGGGTTGCTTCTCGTCCGGGTCGCTTCTCGTGTGGGGTCGGCTGCTTCGGATGTGTCCGCCACCCTGACCCGCCGAACCCCCCAACGACAAGAGGCGCAACCGGAGTTGCACTCCACGCAACGCCGATCCGGGCCGGGGATCAGGCCCGCGCCTGGATGTCCCCCCTGGTCGATGAGGTGATCGCGTCGCCGTGGGCGAAGTCGCCCGGCGGGATGCCCGGGTGGTGCCCCTCCCGGTCCTGGGCGACCTCGGCGGCCGGGCCGAGGGCGAGGCGGGAGACGATCCGGTAGCGGTCGCCCCGGTAGAGCGAGTGCACGTACTCCACCGGCCGGCCGGTCGTGTCGGAGGTCAGCCGTTCGAAGAGCAGCGCCGGGGAGAGTTCGGGGACGTCGAGCAGCTTCGCCTCGGCGCGGGTGACGACGGTGGGCTCGATCGCCTGGACCGCCTCGTGGACGTGCACGCCGTGGCCGGTGCGCAGATGCTCGTACAGGTCACCGCTCTCCAGCTCCTGGGCGCTGAGGCCCGGCACCAGAGCGGCCCGGATGTGCAGGTGCTCGATGGCCATCGGCGCCCCGTCGACCAGCCGCAGCCGGGCCACGTAGACGATCTCGTCGGCGGGCGACATCCGCAGCTTGCGGCCGACCCGGGCCCCCGCCTGGAGCCTGGCGAACTCCAGCAGCCGGCTCGACCAGGCGCCCGCCGCCTGCGGCACGGTCAGCGACCGGTCCCCCGCCACCAGCTCCTGGGTGATCTTGGCAGGCGCGACGAACATGCCCCGGCCGTGTTCGCGCACCAGGAGTCCGGCGGCGACCAGCTCGTCGACGGCCGCGCGCACGGTGGGCCGTGATACGCCGAGCAGGGAGCACAGGGCCCGCTCCGAGGGGATCGCGTCGCCGGGGCTGCGCGACTCGATCAGCTCCAGCACGGCATCGCGCGTCCGCTCCCGTTTGAGCACCGTCCCCGGCACATCCGCGTCCATGCGCTCCCCTCCCAACGCCTTCTTCTCTTACCAGTTCACCGATCAGCGCACCCAACTGGCTTGCTGGTCAGGCGAAGTGTAGCGCTTTCCCGGTGGCGTACGAGCGGTGATGTTACGCGCACGTCACCAAATCCCCTTTCTACGCAGGGGGTTGACGCCCCCATTGGTCTATGCCACCTTCAACCCCCATCGAGAGGTCAGCTGTCCAGTGACACCCACTGGTCAGGTGGTGGTCAGGTCCGAACAGCCCTGCATTCCCCGTCCCGCTCCCCCGTCCCGCTCTCCGAGGTGAACCGTGAAGTACCGCTTGCTCGCCGGTGGGTCCGCGCTCGTCCTGGCCGCCACGCTCAGTGCCTGTAGTTCGCCGTCCGACTCCGCGAGCGGGGACGGACGGACGAGGGTGGATGTCTGGCTGATGCGCGACAGCGTCTCGGACGCCTTCCAGAAGGAGTTCACCGCGGACTTCGCCGAGCGCCACCCGGGGATCGACGTGAGGATCCAGATCCAGGAGTGGGACGGCATCGGCCAGAAGATCACCGCCGCCCTGGCCAGCAACGACGCCCCGGACGTCATCGAGGCGGGCAACACCCAGGTGGCGCAGTACGCCGAGAGCGGCGGGCTGCTCGACCTCAGCGACCGCAAGGACGAGCTGAACGGCGAGGACTGGCTGAGCGGGCTGGCGGAGCCGGGGGCGTACGAGGGCAGGCAGTACGGCATCCCGTACTACGCGGCGAACCGGGTCGTGGTCTACCGCACCGACCTCTTCGAGAAGGCGGGCATCGACGCCGAGTCGATCCGGACCCGTCAGCAGTGGATCGACGCCACCACCGAGCTCAACCGGGGCGGTACACAGGGCATCTACCTGCCCGGCCAGATGTGGTACGCGCTCGCCGGCTTCATCTGGGACGAGGGCGGCGACCTCGCCACCGAGTCCGGGGGGAAGTGGTCCGGCGCGCTGGACACCCCCGAGGCGCTGCGTGGCATGGCCTTCTACGAGAAGCTCCAGGCGCTCGGCAAGGGGCCCAAGGACTCCGACGAGGACGACCCGCCGCAGGCCGAGGTGATGGCGCAGGGGCAGGTGGCCCAGGTCATCTCCACCCCGGGCGGAGCCAACGTCATCGTGGAGAAGAACCCCGAACTCCAGGGCAAGCTGGGCTTCTTCCCCATCCCGGGCAAGACCGCGGACACCCCGGGCGCGGTCTTCACCGGCGGCTCCGACCTCGTCGTGCCGGCCGCCGCGGGCCATCCCGAGGAGGCGGTCACCTTCATCAAGGAGCTGACCGGGGACGTCTGGCAGAAGAAGCTCGCCGTCGCCATGAGCTACGTACCCAACCGCACCTCGCTCGCCTCCGCCGTGGCCGGTGACCCGGGTGCCGCCGCGATGGCGGCCGGAGCGGCCAACGGCCACGCCACGCCCAACACCCCGGGGTGGGCGGCGGTCGAGGCGGAGAACCCGATCAAGGACTACATGACGGCCGTGCTGACCGGGGGCGACCCGGCCACGGAGGCGGCGAAGGCCTCGCAGGACATCACCCGGGCCATGAACGCCGGTTCCTGACCCGCCCCGCACCGATCGTCCAGCCAAGGAAGGAGGCGTGCCGTGCCGGTCGTCGACCAGCGGACCGCACCTCGCACCCCCCGGCAGCGCCCGGCCCCGCGCCTCGCCGTCCGCAAGGCCCCCTCGGGCAGGGGCCACGGCCTGTGGCCGTACGCGCTGATCGCCCCCGCCGTCGGCGGCATGCTCTATCTGCTGGTCTATCCGCTGGTGCGGGCCGTCCTGATCTCCTTCCAGGACTTCCGGCTACGGCAACTGATCAGCGGAGACGCGGAGTTCGTCGGACTACGGAACTACCGGACGCTGTTGTGGGACCCGCGGTTCTGGGAGGTGGTCCGCCGCACCTTCCTGTTCATGGCGCTCAACGTCGTCCTGATCATGGTGATCGCCACCCTGGTGGCCCTGATGGTGGAGCGGCTGCGCCGGGTCGGGCGGACGGTGGTGCTCTGCTCGCTGGTGCTGGCCTGGGCGATGCCGGTGGTGGCGGCGACCACCGTGTTCCAGTGGCTGTTCCACTCGGAGTTCGGCATCGTCAACTGGGCGCTGACCTCGATCGGCCTCGAATCCTTCGAGCGCTATCCGTGGTTCGCGAACGGGAGCGCCGCCTTCGCCATCCTGGTGACGCTGATCGTCTGGCAGTCGGTGCCGTTCGCCGCGATCACCCTGTACTCCGCGCTCACCACCGTGCCGCTGGAGCTGTACGAGTCGGCGCGGCTGGACGGGGCGGGCGCGGGGCGGATCTTCCGCTCGGTCACCTTCCCGATGCTCCGGCCGATCTTCCTGCTGGTCCTCTCGCTGGAGGTGATCTGGACGTTCCGGGCGTTCGTCCAGATCTGGGTGATGACCCGGGGCGGTCCGGGTGACGCCACCACGATCCTGCCGGTCTACGCGGTGCAGAGAGCCCTCTCCAGCCAGCGGTACGACCTGGGTTCGGCCGCCTCGATGATCACCGTGGTCCTGATGTCCGGGGTGCTCGTCCTCTACTTCCGCCAAATGTTCCGCCAGGAGGACGAGACCCGATGAACAGACCTGCCGTACGCCCTCGGCTCCGCCGGCTCCCGCTGAACATCGCCGCCGCCGTGACCGTCGTGGTCTGCCTCTTCCCCGTGTACTGGATGATCTCCACGGCCTTCAAGCCGTCGAAGGACATCCAGTCGCCCGACCCACGGCTCCTCCCGCGCACCTGGACGCTGACCCACTTCCAACGGGCCGTGGAGGCCGACGGGTTCGCGCTCTTCTGGCGCAACAGCGTCCTCGTGACGCTGGGGGCGGTCCTCCTCGCGCTGCTGGTGGCGCTGGGGGCGGCCTTCGCCGTGGCGCGGATACGGTGGAAGGGCCGGCGGCAGTTCATGCTGATGATCTTCATCGCGCAGATGGCGCCCTGGGAGTCGCTGATCATCCCGATCTACATCATCTCCCGGGACACCGACATGCTCGACCGGCTGCCGACGCTGACGCTGATCTACTTCATGATCACGCTGCCGTTCACCATCGTGGTGCTGCGCGGCTTCCTCGGGACGATCCCGCCGGAGCTGGAGGAGGCCGCCCAGGTCGACGGCTGCACACGGACCGGCGCGTTCTGGCGGGTGGCGATGCCGCTGCTGGCGCCGGGGCTGATGGCCACGTCGCTGTTCGGCTTCATCACCGCCTGGAACGAGTTCGCCTACGCCAACTTCCTGATCATCAAGCAGCAGGACAACCGGACGCTGCCGGTCTGGCTGTCGTCCTTCCAGAACACCTTCGGCACCGACTGGGGCGCCACGATGGCCGCCTCCACGCTCTTCGCGCTGCCCGCCCTGGTGATCTTCCTGCTGCTCCAGCGCCATGTCACCTCCGGCTTCGCCGCCGGTGCCGTCAAGGGCTGAGAGGCCGGGCCACCCGCACCCACCCCCCGTAAGCCCGCGAACCGAACCCGGAGACCCCGTGCCCGCATCGCGCCCCGACCTCGCCCTCCTCCCCCGGCCCAGCAAGGTCTCCCCGCTGGGCGGCCGGCTCACCCTCGACCGTGCCACCACCGTCCGGGCCCTGCCGGGCGCCGAACCGGCCGCCGGCCTGCTGCGCTCGCTGGTCGGGCCGGCCGCCGGGCTGCCGCTGGCCCCGTCGCCGGAGGGCCGGATCGTGCTCGCCCTGGACGGTCAGCTCGGCGGCCTCGGCGAGGAGGGGTACGGGCTCACCGTCGGCCCGCAGGCGCTGCTCCTGCGGGCCGCCCACCCGACCGGGCTGCTCCGGGGCGTCCAGACGGTCCGCCAACTGCTGCCCGCCGAGGCCCTGTCGGGCGGGGCGCGGGGCTCCGGCTCCTGGGAGCTGCCGTGCGTCGAGATCACCGACGTACCGGAGCTGCCCTGGCGCGGGGCGATGCTGGACGTGGCGCGGCACTTCCGGCCGGTCGGGTATCTGCGCCGGTACGTGGACCTGTTGGCGCTGCACAAGCTGAACGTCCTGCACCTCCACCTCACCGACGACCAGGGCTGGCGGATGCCGGTCGACGCCTACCCCCGGCTGACCTCGGTCGGCGCCCGGCGGGCCAGGTCGCAGCAGGGCCCGGCCGGCCCGGACGGGGTGCGCTTCGACGCCGTACCCCACGAAGGGGCGTACACCAAGGCGGAGTTGCGGGGGCTCGTGCGGTACGCGGCGGAGCGCGGGGTCACCGTCGTGCCGGAGATCGAGATGCCCGGCCATGTGCGGGCGGCCCTCGCCGCCTATCCGGAGCTGGGCAACCATCCGGAGCGCCGGCTGGAGGTGTGGGACCGCTGGGGCGTGTGCGAGACGGTGCTCGGCGTGCACGAGGAGGTCTTCGCCTTCTGCCGGGCGGTGCTGGAGGAGGTGATGGACCTCTTCCCGTCGCCGTACATCCACATCGGGGGTGAGGAGTGCCCGACCACGGAGTGGGAGAACAGTCCGGCCGCCCGGGAACGTGCGGCGGCCGAGGGGCTCGCGGACCCGGCCGCCCTGCACGGCTGGTTCATGGGGCGGATCGGCGCGTTCCTCGCGGAGCGGGGGCGCATCCCCCTCGGCTGGGCCGAGACGGGCACCGAACTCCCCCTGGATTTCACGGTGATGACCTGGCGCGCCCCCTCCCACGCCCTGGCCGCCGCCCGCCGCGGTCACCAGGTGGTCGCCGCGCACCACCGGGCGACCTACCTGGACTACGCCCAGTCCGGCGACCCGTGCGAACCGGTCGCCCAGCCGGGCGCCCCGGTCACCCTGCACACGGTCCACGGCTACGAACCCGCCCCGCCGGGGTGGGCACCGGCCGAGCGGGCCCGGGTGCTCGGGACGCAGGCCCAGCTGTGGACCGAGTACGTCCGCACGCCCGAGGAGATCGAGTACCTCAGCTACCCCCGGCTCTGCGCGCTGGCCGACCGCTCCTGGTCCGGCGGGCGCGGCGACTGGCCGGGGTTCGTCGAGCGGCTGCGCCACCACACCGCCCGGCTGGACGCCCTGGGCGTCCCCTACCGCCCGCTGGACGCACGGTCGCTCGCGGCGGCCGCGTCCACGTACCCGCCCGCCCCCTCAGGAACAGCGCGACCCCACTCGTAGGCCGATCCCCCACCACCGTTCCGGAGAGGAACACACCGTGAAGACACCAGCCCACGCACCCCGTACGGCCCACCGCGGGTCCAGGCTGCGCACCGTCGCCGCCTCCGCCGCCGCCGTGGCCCTGGCGGCCACCGGGCTCGCCGCCCTGCCGTCCTCGGCGAACGCCGCGGCCGACGGGATCGTCGTCCAGTACCGTACGAGCGCGACCGGAGCGAGCGCCGACCAGAGCGAGCCGTGGCTGAAGGTACGCAACGCCGGCTCCACCTCCGTACCGCTGAGCAGCGTCAAGGTGCGCTACTACTTCACGGCGGACTCGCCCTCCGCCGCCTACCGGTTCGCCTGCTCCTGGGCGGTGAAGGGGTGCGCGAACATCACCGGTACGTTCGGGACGCTCGCCTCCCCGACCGCCACCGCCGACCGGTATCTGGAGATCGGCTTCACCCCGGGCGCGGGTTCGCTGGCGCCGGGGGCGGACACCGGGGACATGCAGCTCCGGTTCCACCAGGCGTCCTGGGCCCCGCTCCTCCAGTCCGACGACCACTCCTTCGGCCCGGACCGCACCGCGTACGGCGACTGGTCCAGGGTGACGGCCCATGTGTCGGGGGCGACCGTCTGGGGCGAGGCCCCCGGGGGCAACGGGCCGGCCGACCCGCCGGACCCCACGGACCCGCCCACCGACCCGCCGGGGGACGGAGCCCGGCTGTTCGACGACTTCGACTACAGCTCGCACACCGACCCGAGGATCAACGCGAACGGCTGGAGCGTACGGTCCAACTCCGGCGGTCCGGGGGTGCCGGGCGCGACCTGGGCGCCGGAGAACGTCACCTTCGCCTCGCAGAACGGGAATTCGGTGATGAACCTGGAGACCTCGACGGCCGGGACCGGGGCCTCGACCAAGCACACCGAGTTCCTGACACAGCGGATGAAGTTCAAGAACGGGACGTACGCGTCCCGGGTGAAGTTCAGCGACGCTCCGCGCTCGGGACCGGACGGCGACCGGATCGTGCAGACGTTCTTCACGATCAACGACCTCACGGCGCCGATGGCGGACGACTACGCGGAGTACGACTTCGAGTACCTGCCCAACGGCGGCTGGGGCGAGCCGGCCAACATCCTCTACACCACCTCCTGGGAGACCTACCGGCCCGACCCGTGGGAGGCGGTCAACGCGCACACCGAGTCCCGGCAGTCGTACGCGGGCTGGCACGACCTGGTGGTGACCATCGACGACGACGAGATCACGTACTACGTCGACGGGGAGCACTTCGGGACGCACGGGGCCGCCTATCTGCCCGAGCGGCCGATGTCGATCAACTTCAACCAGTGGCTGATCGACCTGGAGGGTCAGCCGAGCACCACACCCCGCGCCTACGACCAGCAGGTGGACTACGTCCTGCACGTGAAGGACCAGGTGCTCACCCCCTCGCAGGTGAACGCGATGGTCGGGTCGTACCGCAGTGCGGGGACGACCTTCGAGGACACGGTTCCGGCCGGGTAGGGGGGCGACGGGCGGGAGAAGCCCGTACGGCGTGAGAGCGGGCGGGGGGGGGGGGGGGGGGGCGCCCCCCCCCCCCCCCCCCCCCCCCACAAACCACCCCCCGCAACAGGAAGGGGGCCCCCCCCCCGGGGCGGTAAAACCCCAAGCCCACGGA
>NZ_JBEYKR010000013.1:0-83378 GCF_040703535.1 Streptomyces sp. NPDC007346 | reverse complement strand
GCTGGGGGGCGGGGGGCGCTCCCCCCGGGTGGTCGGGGGGGGGGCCCGCCGGGGGCGCCCCCCCCCCGCCCCCGTACTGCTCCGTAGGCGCGCTCAGACTTCCTTGACCCGGCCGTCGGCCACCTCGATGCGGCGTGTGGTGCGGACCGCCTCCAGCATCCGCCGGTCGTGGGTGACCAGCAGCAAGGTGCCCGTGTAGCTCTCCAGGGCCGCCTCCAACTGCTCGATGGCGGGCAGGTCCAGGTGGTTCGTCGGCTCGTCGAGCACCAGGAGGTTGACGCCGCGCCCCTGGAGCAGGGCGAGGGCGGCGCGGGTGCGCTCGCCTGGGGAGAGGCTGGTGGCCGGGCGCATCACATGGTCGGCGCGCAGGCCGAACTTGGCGAGCAGCGTGCGGACTTCGGCCGGTTCCGTGTCGGGTACGGCGGCGCAGAAGGCCTCCAGCAGCGACTGCGATCCGAGGAAGAGCCTGCGGGCCTGGTCGACCTCGCCGACCACGACGCCCGAACCGAGCGCGGCGTGGCCGGAGTCGAGCGGGAGCCGCTCCAACAGGGCGGCGAGCAGGGTGGACTTGCCCGCGCCGTTGGCGCCGGTGATGGCGACCCGGTCGGCCCAGTCGATCTGGAGGGAGGCGGGGCCGAAGGAGAAGTCACCGCGCACCACCTGGGCTTCGCGCAGGGTCGCGACGACCGATCCGGAGCGGGGGGCGGTGGCGATCTCCATCCGCAGCTCCCACTCCTTGCGCGGCTCCTCGACGGTGTCCAGGCGCTCGATCATGCGCTGGGTCTGCCGGGCCTTGGCCGCCTGCTTCTCGCTCGCCTCGCTGCGGGCGTTGCGGCCGAGCTTGTCGCCGTCGGTGGCCTTGCGGCGGGCGTTCTTGACACCCTTGTCCATCCAGGAGCGCTGCATGTGGCCGCGCGCTTCGAGGGCGGCCTTCTTGTCGGCGTACTCCTCGTACCCCTCGCGGGCGTGCCGGCGCGCGGTCTCGCGCTCCTCCAGGTAGGCCGCGTAGCCACCGCCGTAGAGGTTGATCTGCTGCTGGGCGAGGTCGAGCTCCAGCACCTTGGTGACCGTGCGCATCAGGAACTCGCGGTCGTGGCTGATGACGACGGTCCCGGCGCGCAGTCCCGAGACGAAGCGCTCCAGGCGCTCCAGGCCGTCGAGGTCCAGGTCGTTGGTGGGCTCGTCCAGCAGGAAGACGTCGTAGCGGGAGAGCAGCAGCGAGGCGAGTCCGGCGCGGGCCGCCTGGCCGCCGGAGAGCGCCGTCATGGGCAGGTCCAGGCTCACGGTCAGCCCCAGCTCGGCGGCGACCTGCGCGGCCCGCTCCTCCAGGTCGGCGCCGCCGAGGGCGAGCCAGCGCTCCAGGGTCTCGGAGTACGCGTCGTCCGCGCCCGGAGCCCCCGCGACCAGGCCCTCCGTCGCCTCGTCCATGGCGCGCTGGGCGTCGGCGACCCCGGTGCGGCGGGCCAGGAACGCGGCCACGGTCTCGCCCTCGCGCCGCTCGGGCTCCTGCGGGAGGTGGCCGACGGTGGCGGTGGGCGGGGAGAGCCGCAGCTCGCCCTCCTCGGGGCGGTCGAGCCCGGCGAGCAGGCGGAGCAGGGAGGATTTTCCGGCGCCGTTGACTCCGACGAGACCGATCACGTCTCCGGGGGCGACGACGAGGTCGAGTCCGGCGAAGAGTGTGCGGTCGCCGTGTCCGGCGGCGAGGTCCTTGGCGACGAGGGTGGCAGTCATCAGGGGGCCGATTCTAGTCTCCGGCGCTCCAGGCCCTTCGCCCTGTGCCCCTGGCCTCCGGATTCCGTTAGCGTCCGTGCAGCGACGGGCGTGCACCCGTCGACCGGGGTACGGACGACAGGTGACGGGAGTGACCGTGGTGACGGATGTGATCGTGGTGGGCGGCGGGGTCATCGGGCTCACCACCGCCGTGACGCTGGCCGAGCGCGGGCTGCGGGTGCGGGTCTGGTCGCGCGACCCGGCCGGGGCGACGACCTCGGCGGTGGCGGGGGCGCTGTGGTGGCCCTACCGGATCGAGCCGGCCGAGCGGGTCGGCGCCTGGTCGCTGGAGACGCTCGCGGTGTACGAGGAGCTGGCGGCCGGGCCCGGGGGGACCGGCGTACGCCTGGTGGCGGGGGTGCACGGCGGTGAGCGGTTCGCGGCGCTGGGGGCCTGGGCCGCGGAGCTGAAGGGCGCGGTGGAGGTGGCCGAGGGGCTGCGGGTGACGCTGCCGCTGCTGGACATGCCGGTCCACCTGGCGTGGCTGGAGCGCCGGCTGGTGGCGGCGGGCGGCGCGGTGGAGCGGCGTGCGGTGGCGGGGTTCGAGGAGGCGGCGGCGCATAGTCCGGTGGTGGTGAACTGCACGGGGCTGGGGGCGCGCGAGCTGGTGCCGGACGCGGGGGTGCGGCCGGTGCGGGGGCAGCTGGTCGTGGTGGAGAACCCCGGGATCGGGGAGTGGTTCACCGAGGCGGATCCGGCGTCCGCGGCGACGACGTACTTCTTCCCGCAGCCGGCCGGTCTGGTGCTGGGCGGTACGGCGCAGGTGGACGACGAACGCCGGGAGCCCGACGCGGCGGTGGCGCGGGAGATCGTGGCGCGGTGTGCGCGGGTCCGGCCGGAGATCGCCGGCGCCCGGGTGCTGGGGCACCGGGTGGGGCTGCGGCCGGTGCGGGAGGCCGGGGTGCGGATCGAGGCCCAGGCCCTGCCGGGCGGTGGTCTGCTGGTGCACAACTACGGGCACGGCGGTGCGGGGGTGACCGTGGCCTGGGGCTGCGCGCGGGCGGCGGCCGCCCTGGTGGGCTGAGCCGCCGCCGCGCGGTGGTACTCGGGGTCAGTCGTCCTGGGGGCGCTTCTTCACCGGGGCCTCCTTGTGGCGTTCGTCCGTGGTGACCGTCGTGCCGGGGCCGATACGGATCTCGAAGTCGCCGTCGTACTTGGCGTGCCCCTCGATCACCGCGGACTCGACCGCCTCCACGCCGAACTCCTGGCGGACGATCTGCGGGTCCCTGCGCAGGTCCCGCATCAGGGCCACGCACATGCCGAGCATCACGACGACGAAGGGGGCGGCGACCAGGATCGTGAGGTTCTGGAGCCCCTCCAGCGCGTTCTCCTTGCCGTCACCGATGAGCAGCATGACCGCGGCCACGGCCCCGGTCACGACACCCCAGAAGATGACGACCCACTTCCCCGGTTCGAGGACGCCCCGCTGGGAGAGCGTGCCCATGACGATCGAGGCGGCGTCGGCACCGGAGACGAAGAAGATGCCGACGAGGATCATGACCAAAATGCTCGTCACGGTGGCGATCGGGAACTCCTGGAGGACGCCGAAGAGCTGCGCCTCGGGGGTGTCGGCGCCGGTGAGCTTGCCCGCCTCGTCCACCTTCATGGCCGTGCCGCCGAAGACGGAGAACCAGATCAGGCTGACGGTGCTGGGGACCAGGATGACGCCGCCGACGAACTGGCGGATCGTGCGGCCGCGGCTGATCCGGGCGATGAACATGCCGACGAAGGGCGTCCAGGAGATCCACCAGGCCCAGTAGAAGACGGTCCAGCCGCCGAGCCAGTCGGCCACCTCACCGCCGCCGGTGGCCTCGGTGCGGCCGGCGAGCTGTCCGAGGTCGCTGATGTAGGCACCCAGCGAGGTGGGGATCAGGTCGAGCACGAAGATCGTGGGACCGGCGATGAAGACGAACACGACCAGCAGCAGGGCCAGCACCATGTTGATGTTGGAGAGCCACTGGATGCCCTTCTCCACACCGGAGACCGCGGAGGCGACGAAGCCGACCGTCAGCACGGCGATGATGGCGACGAGGAGGCCGGTGCCGGCCTTCTCCAGCCAGTCCAGCTCCTGGATTCCGCTGCCGATCTGGAGCGCGCCGAGGCCCAGCGAGGCCGCCGAGCCGAAAAGCGTCGCGAAGATGGCCAGGATGTCGATGAAGCGCCCGAAGCCTCCGTGGGCGTGGCGCTTGCCGATCAGCGGCTCGAAGACCGCGCTGATCGTCTGGCGCCTGCGCATCCGGTAGGCGCTGTAGGCGATGGCGAGGCCGACCACCGCGTAGATCGCCCAGGGGTGCAGCGTCCAGTGGAAGAGGGTGGTGGCCATCGCCGTCTGCATGGCCTCGGCCGAGTCGGCGGGGTCGGTGCCCGGCGGCGGGGTACGGAAGTGGGCCAGGGGCTCGCTCACGCCCCAGAACATCAGCCCGATGCCCATACCGGCGCTGAACATCATCGCGACCCAGGAGATGGTCCGGAACTCCGGCTTCTCGCCCTCCTGGCCGAGGGAGATCTTCCCGTAGCGGCTGATGGCCAGCCAGAGGGCGAAGATGACGAAGCCCGAGGCGGCGAGCATGAAGGCCCAGCCGCCGTTGTGGATGAGCCCGTTGAGCAGCTTGCCGGAGGCGGTCTCCAGCGAATCGGTGGCGGTCGCGCCCCAGATGACGAAGGCGAGGGTGAGGACCGCCGTGACGCCGAACACCACCCGGTCGGTGGTCGGGGCCCTCGTGCTGACCGGGTCGGGGGGGAGGTCCGCCGTGACCGACAGTTCCTCCCGGCCCTCCGCCGGCTGGTCGTCCTGGGACACAAATGCACCTTTCACCGAGTCCGAAAAACGCTCTCCGTAGGCAGTACCACACCTGCCTACGTTCTCGAAGGATCAACAAGCCGTATCGGCTTGACCATAGGTGAGGGAATGGGCCGCCCGCCGGTCGAGGAGCAGGGGGATCAGGTTTCGGGCCGACTGGCGCAGCGGCACATACGCGCCATCGCCGTCCCGGTGGGCCCGGACGCCGTGCAGGGCGAGCGTGTCCTTCACCGCCGCGTACCGGGCCGCGTCGAGCCGGTAGCCGCACGGCGGGTCGGTGAGGATCTCGCCGGGTGCGGCCGGTTCGTTGTCCGCGCCGTCCAGGTGGACGGGGCCGCGGTCGGCCGATCCGGTCAGGCGCGAGAGCGCGGTGGCCGCCCGGATGCGGGCGCCCTGCTCCTGCGCGAAGTCGAGGAGACCGCCGAGCGCCGTGCGCTGGGAGTCGACCCTGCGGCGGTGGTTGAGGGCCGGGTCGTCCTTCTCGGCCTCGCTCAGGGCGTCGATGCGTGACTCGACGAGGAGGCCGACCGCGTGCTTGAGGCCGGAGGTGTTGCGCAGGATGCGTTCCTGGCCGTCGCCGGCGGTCTGCTTGACGGGGTCGCCGGTGGCCGGATCGGTCCAGATGCCGTAGTGGCCGCCGGCGGTCGCGGCGGGCCGCACGTACTGCTCCGAGAGGGTCCGGGACGCGCTGCGGATCCGGCTCGACACGTTCAGGTTGCGGGGCCACAGCACGAAGAGGTCCTTGTCGTAGTACGGCTGCGTGGCCACGTACTCGTGCAAGTCGTAGATCACATCCGGCCGTTCGTCGCGGATGACGGCGGCGATGGCCCGGCCCTCCGCAGTCTCCAGGGCGATGTGGTCCCGGTTGATGTCGACGCCGTCGGCGTTGCCCCTGGTGGCGGCGGCGCGCCCGTCCGGGTTGGCGGTGGGCAGCACCAGCACCGTCGTACGGGAGAGGAGGGCGCGGGTGGCGCGGTCCTCGGCGAAGGCCAGGTCGCGCAGGGTGGTCAGACAGGCCTCACGTCCGGCGGGCTCGTCCCCGTGCTGACTGCAGATCAGCAGGACCGTGGTGGCGGCGGGGCGCTGCTCGCCGATGCGTACGAGCTGGAGGAGGCGGCCCTCCTTCGTGGTCCCGATCCGGTCGACGCCGACCCGGTCGCTCGCCCGGTCCACCGCCCCCAGGAAGGCCTGCTCCTCCCCCGGCCCGGTCCAGCGCGCTCCCTCGCTCGTCTCGAACCCGGTGCGCGGCGGACGGGGCGCGGCCTCGGCGGGTGCGATGGCGAAGGGGACCGCCAGCGCCGCCAGGACCCCGGCCACCACCGCACTCCGGCGCAGGCCGGCCGGGCCGCGGCGCCCCGCACCGGACGGCGGACGCCCGGGTCCGGCGACCGGCCCGAGCCACGGGTGCGGGCTGAGCATACGGAGCGCGCGGGTGGTGCGAGGGGTCATCAGCGGCTGCCTCCCGGAGTACGAGCGGAGTACGGGCGGTGTACGAGCGGTGCGTGCGGCGTACGGGCGCGGGGTGCGGCGTACGGGCGGAGTACGAGCGCGGCGTGCGCAAAGTGGGCGCGACGGACACCACGCTCCCCGCCCGGTCTGTCGGCGCTGCGGACGTTACCCGTGTGAACTCCTGTGCAACAGGGGGCGATCACTGCCGGTCGTGACGAGGTCATGGCGATCGTGTGACAGGGATGCCCGGATTCGACCGTCCTGCCCGGCGGGCTGCTTAGCCTCTTTCCTGACCGGTCGGAACCATCCCCCGCCCGGTTGCACGACCGGGCCGGGACCCTCCCCGGTCCGGTACGACGACCGGGCCGGGACCCTCCCCGGTCCGGTACGACGACCGGGTCGGACCCGTCCCCACCCGGTCGACCGTCCCGACGACTTGGAGTATGCGTGCACCGCAGATTCATCGTCCCCAGCGCTCTGGCGGCCACCCTCGTGCTGGCGATCCCGGCATCGGCCGCCACAGGCACCGTGGGCGCCCCGGGTATCGGCGACCCCTACTACCCGGCCAGCGGAAACGGTGGCTACGACGTCTCCCACTACGACCTGCGGCTGAAGTACGAGCCGGCGACCGACCTGCTGGAGGGCACGGCGACGATCCTCGCCACCACCGGACAGGAGCTGACCCGCTTCAACCTCGACTTCGGGCTCGCCGTCTCCGAGGTGCGGGTCAACGGCAGGCCGGCCTCCTTCGCCACGAGCGGCGACCATGAGCTGGAGGTCACCCCGGCGCAGCCCCTGGCGAAGGGCAAGGACGTCACGGTGGTCGTCCGTTACGCCGGGAAGCCCTCCGAGCTGAAGATCGACGGCTGGACCGCCTGGGCCCGGACCCCGGACGGCGGCGTCGCCGCCCAGGAGCCCGAGTCGGCGGTCTGGTGGTACCCGAGCAACGACCACCCGCTCGACAAGGCCACGTACGACATCTCGGTCTCCGTGCCGGACGGCACGCAGGCGATCAGCAACGGGGTGCTCCAGTCGCAGAGTTCCCGGCTCGGCTGGACCCGCTTCAACTGGCGCTCCGACAAACCGCAGGCCACCTACCTCTCGACGCTCGCGATCGGGAAGTTCGACATCACGACCGACAGGACCGCCGACGGCCTGCCGGTGCTCAACGCCTACAGCAAGGACCTCGGCGCCCATGCCGGTGCCGCCCGTGCCAGCATCGAGCGGACCACCGAGGTCGCCGAGTGGCTGACCGAGATCTTCGGCCCGTACCCGTTCAACGCGCTCGGCGGCTATGTCCCCAATGTGACGAGCGGCTTCGCCCTGGAGACCCAGACGCGGCCCTTCTACAGCCCGCGGCAGTTCGCCGACGGCGCCAACGTCTCGGTCGTCGTCCATGAGATCGCGCACCAGTGGTACGGCAACAGCGTCTCGGTCGACGGCTGGAAGGACATCTGGATCAACGAGGGCTTCGCCCGCTACAGCCAGTGGCTCTGGTCGGAGAAGGAGGGCGAGGGCACCGCGCAGGAGCTGGCGGACTACGTCTACGCCCAGCACCCGGCCGACGACCCGTTCTGGAAGGTGAAGCCGGGCGACCCGGGTCCGGACAACCAGTTCCACCTCGCCGTCTACGACCGGGGGGCGCTGGCGCTCCAGGCGCTGCGCAACGAGGTCGGCGACGAGACCTTCTTCGCCCTGCTGAAGGGGTGGCCGACCGAGAAGGCGCACTCCAACGCGACCGTGGGCGACTTCCTGCGGTACGCGGAGCGGGTCTCGGGCAAGCCGCTGGCGGGCCTCTTCGACACCTGGCTGTACCAGCCGAAGCGGCCGGCGCTTCCGGCGGCGTCCACGGCGGGGGCCGGCCGGGGCGCGCTGTCGGCCCGTGCGGCGGTCCGGCCGGAGCAGCCGGCGTCCTGGAAGAAGATCGCGGCGACCAACACGATCCATGACCACCGGGACCACGGTCACGGTCACGGGGAGCACGGCGAGCACGGTCACGGGGGTCACGGCCACCGCTGACCGCTGTACGCGATCCATCGGGGGTCGTCGGAGCGGTGTGGTTCAGCCGTTCCGACGGCCTGCGGTCGTGTACGCCGCCGATCGCCGGGCGGCGCGGGCCGCCCGCGCCCTCGGCAGGTACCGCAGCCGCTCGGGGAGTACGGGGACGACGACCCGCAGCACCGCGCAGAGCCGCCGCAGCCGCTTCTCCTGGGCCGCCGTCCACGGCAGTCCGAGCACGGCGCGGGCGTCCGGCGGCATGAGGCCTGTGGTGACGAACCTGCGGAAGCGGGCCAGCGGTGGCAGCAGCACCGGCCACAGGGCCCGCAGGACCGCCCGCAGCGCCCACGGGCCTCGGTCCGGTGGCGGGACGGGCTGGTCGACGGCGACCAGTTCACGCACCACGGCCGTCGCCTCGATCTCCTTGGCGAGCATCTTCTCCCAGTACGGCCAGAACTCCTCGATCGTCTGCGGCATGTCCCGGTCGTGGATGCCGAGTATCCGGCCGACCCGGAGCCACTCCGCGTACAGGGCGCGCTCCTGGGCGGGGCTCATGGGCCGGATCAAGTAGCGCGCCGCGTGCCGGTAGACCGGGAAGCCGGTGGCGTGCACCCAGGCGTAGTTGGCGGGGGCCAGCGCGTGGTAGGCGCGGCCCCGGGTGTCGGTGCCCCGGATGGTGCGGTGGAGCCGGCGCAGCCTGCGGCCCTCCTCGGCCGCCTCCGCGCCGCCGTACACCCAGAGCTGGAGCGAGCGCAGGGAGCGTTCGCCGCGCCCCCACGGGTCGGTGCGGAAGACGGAGTGCTCGTCGACGCCCGCGCCGACGGCCGGGTGGGCGACCTGAAGCGTCAGGGCGGCGGGCAGCATCAGCAGGGCCCGGATGTCACCGGCCAGGCTCCACAGGACACCGCCGGGCGGGGGAGGCGGAGGGCCCCCCGCATCCTTCGTGCTGCTCATCCGGTGCTCCCACGGTCCCGACGGGCCTGCCGTGCGCTGCCCGTCCCTCCCCTCCATGGTCCCTCGCACCCGGCGGAGACCGCAGCGGCGGGGTCCGGGGGCGGCGGAGCCCACGGGCGCCCATGGTGGTCGCACACCGTCACACGCACACCCCCGGGGCGGTCAGCCGCCCAGGTCGTTGCAGACATGGGCTATCACCTTGACGCTCCTGCCCTGCGGCGCGGTGGCGTCCCCCCGTACATACGTGATCCCCGACATGGCTTCACCGTACGGGCCCCCACTGACAACGGGCCGGGGTGGACGGCGGGGCCCCGGTGCCGGAGACTTTCACAGTAATGGTGAGACAGCGGCACTGTCCGGTGCGAGGGTCCGACGGCGGGGAGCAGAGATGGCGACGGGGACCGACGAGCCCACGCTCACGGTGGACGAGCTGGCGGCGCGCGCCGGGGTCACCGTGCGTACCGTGCGGTTCTACAGCACCCGGGGCCTGCTGCCGCCCCCGGTCATCGGGCCGCGCCGGGTCGGGCACTACGGGGCCGATCACCTCTCCCGGCTCGCGCTGATCGAGGAGCTTCAGCACCAGGGCATGACGCTGGCCGCCATCGAACGCTATCTGGAGCAGCTGCCGCCCGACCTGAGCGCCCACGATCTGGCGATCCACCGGGCGCTGGTGGCGTCCTGGGCGCCGGACACGGCGGAGGACATGACGGGGGCGGAGCTGGAGCGGCGGGCGGGGCGGGCGCTGGCGGAGCCGGATGTGGACCGGCTGGCGGCCATGGGGGTCCTGGTGCGGCCGCAGGAGGAGGGCGGGGCGTACCGGGTGGACCTGGGGCTGCTGCGGCTCGGGGTGGAGCTGCTGGACGTGCCGATCGCGCACGAGACGATCCTGGCGGCGCGGACCGTGCTGCTGGAGCACACCCGCTCGGCCGCCCAGGAGATGACCCGGCTGTTCCGGGACGAGGTGTGGAACCCCTACCGGGAGCGCGAGGGCGATCCGGAGCATGTGGCGGCGATGAAGTCGCTGTCGGCGCACATGCAACCGATCGTGGTGCAGGCGCTGGTGACGGCCTTTCAGCGCTCGCTCAAGGAGGAGCTGCGGACCGCGTTCACCGCCGAGTGACAGCGGCGGTGAACACGGTGCGCGACGGCCTCAGTCGTGGAAGGTCTCGCCCTTCGCGGCCTTGTCCACCAGGAGCGCGGGCGGCAGGAACCGGTCGCCGTAGCGCTCGGCCAGCTCCCGGGCGCGGGCCACGAAACCGGGCAGGCCGCCCTCGTACCCGTTGATGTACTGGAGCACGCCGCCGGTCCACGGCGGGAAGCCGATCCCCATGATGGAGCCGATGTTGGCGTCGGCGACGGAGATGAGGACGTTCTCCTCCAGGCAGCGGACGCTGTCCAGTGCCTCGGAGAAGAGCATCCGCTCCTTCATGTCCTCGAAGGGCACGTCCGCGTCGGCCTTCGTGAAGTGCTCGCGCAGGCCGGGCCAGAGGCCTGCGCGCCTGCCCTCGTCGTCGTAGTCGTAGAAGCCGGCTCCCCCGCTGCGCCCGGGGCGGCCGAACTCGTCGACCATCCGGTCGATGACCTCGTCGGCGGGGTGGCCGGGCCAGGTGCCGCCGGCCTCCTCCACCGCCCGCCTGGTCTCGTCGCGGATCTTGCGCGGCAGGGTCAGGGTCAGCTCGTCCATCAGGGAGAGCACCTTGGCCGGGTAGCCGGACTGGGCGGCGGCCTGCTCGATCGAGGCGGGCTCGACGCCCTCGCCGACCATGGCGACGCCCTCGTTGATGAACTGGCCGATGACGCGCGAGGTGAAGAAGCCGCGCGAGTCGTTGACGACGATCGGCGTCTTCTTGATGCGTCGTACGAGGTCGAAGGCGCGGGCCAGCGCCTCGTCGCCGGTCCGCTCGCCCTTGATGATCTCGACGAGCGGCATCTTGTCGACCGGTGAGAAGAAGTGCAGGCCGATGAAGTCGGCCGGGCGGGACACTCCCTCGGCGAGGACCGTGATGGGGAGGGTGGAGGTGTTGGAGCAGAGCAGGGCGTCGGGCTCGATGACGTCCTGGATCTCCTGGAACACCTTGTGCTTGAGCGCGGTGTCCTCGAAGACGGCCTCGATCACCGCGTCGCAGCCCGCGAGGTCGGCCACCTCGCCGGTCGGGGTGATGCGGGCCAGCAGCTCGTCGCGCTTCGCCTCCGTCGTACGGCCCCGGGAGAGCGCCTTGGCGAGCAGCTTCTCGCTGTACGCCTTGCCCTTGGCGGCCGCCTCGGTGGAGACGTCCTTGAGGACGACGTCGATGCCGGCCTTGGCGCAGGAGTAGGCGATGCCCGCGCCCATCATGCCGGCGCCGAGGACGGCGACCTTGCGCACCGGGCGCTCGGGGACGTCGTCGGGCCGGTTGGCACCGGAGTTGACGGCCTGGAGGTCGAAGAAGAACGCCTGGATCATGTTCTTGGAGACCTGGCCGGTGACCAGCTCGGTGAAGTACCGGGCCTCGATGGTCAGGGCGGTCTCGAAGTCGACCTGGGAGCCCTCGACGGCCGCCGCCAGGATGTTGCGCGGCGCGGGCATGGGCGCGCCCGCGATCTGCTTCTTCAAGTTGGCGGGGAACGCGGGGAGGTTGGCCGCGAACTTGGGGTGGGAGGGGGTGCCGCCGGGGATGCGGTAGCCCTTGACGTCCCAGGGCTGCTGGGACTCGGGGTTGGCGTCGATGAAGGCGCGGGCCTTGGCCAGCATCTCCTCGCGGGTGGCGGCGACTTCGTGGACGAGGCCGTTCTCCAGGGCCCGCCGCGGGGTGTACTGGGTGCCCTGGAGGAGCACCTTGAGCAGCGCGTCGGCGATGCCCATGAGGCGTACGGTGCGGGTGACGCCGCCGCCCGCCGGGAGCAGGCCGAGGGTGACCTCGGGCAGGCCGATGCGGGAGCCGGGGGCGTCGAGCGCGATCCGGTGGTGGGAGGCGAGCGCGATCTCGTAACCGCCGCCGAGGGCAGCGCCGTTGATGGCCGCGACGACGGGCTTGCCGAGGGTCTCGATGCGGCGCAGCGAGCGCTTGATGGCGGTGCCGGTGTCGAAGGCGGCCTGGGCGTTCTCGGGGCCGACCTTGATCATGTCCTTGAGGTCGCCGCCCGCGAAGAAGGTCTTCTTGGCGGAGGTGTAGATGATGCCGCGGATGGAGTCCTTCTCGGCCTCGGCGCGGTCCGCGATGGCCGCGATGGAGTCCTTGAAGGCCTGGTTCATCGTGTTGGCGGACTGGTCGGGGTCGTCGAGGACGAGGGTGACGACGCCGGTCTCGTCCTGTTCCCAGCGGATGGTGGTGCTCTCGGTCATGTCGGTGTCTTCTCCGTAGGAAGGTGGTGCCGGGAACAGGTCAGATGCGTTCGACGATGGTCGCGACGCCCATGCCGCCGCCGACGCAGAGGGTGACCAGGCCGAACCGCTGGTCGCGGCGCTCCAGTTCGTCGATGACGGTGCCGAGGATCATCGCGCCGGTCGCACCGAGGGGGTGGCCGAGCGCGATGGCGCCGCCGTTGACGTTGACCTTGTCCAGGCTCAGTCCCATGTCCTTGACGAAGCGCAGGACGACCCCGGCGAAGGCCTCGTTGATCTCGACGAGGTCGATGTCGTCGATGGTGAGCCCGGCCTTGGCGAGCGCCTTGCGGGTGGCGGGGGCGGGGCCGGTGAGCATGATGGTGGGCTCGGAGCCGGAGACGGCGGCGGAGACGATGCGGGCGCGCGGCGTGAGGCCGTAGCGCTCGCCGACCTCCTGGGAGCCGATGGCGACGAGGGCGGCGCCGTCGACGATGCCGGAGGAGTTGCCCGCGTGGTGGACGTGGTCGATCTTCTCGACCCAGTGGTACTTCTGGAGCGCCACCGCGTCGAAGCCTCCCAGGTCACCGATGGTGGCGAAGGACGGCTTGAGGCCGGCGAGGGAGTCGGCGGTGGTGCCGGGGCGCATGTGCTCGTCGTGGTCCAGGACCAGCAGGCCGTTGCGGTCCTTGACCGGGACGACGGAGCGGGCGAAGCGGCCGTCCTTCCAGGCGGCGGCGGCGCGCTCCTGGGAGAGGGCGGCGTACTCGTCGACGTCACGGCGGCTGAACCCCTCGATGGTGGCGATGAGGTCGGCGCCGATGCCCTGCGGGGCGAAGCCGGTCTCGAAGCTGGTCATCGGGTCCATCGCCCAGGCCCCGCCGTCCGAGCCCATCGGCACCCGGGACATCGACTCGACGCCACCGGCCAGGACGAGGTCCTCCCAGCCCGAACGCACCTTTGCGGCGGCCAGGTTGACCGCCTCCAGGCCCGAGGCACAGAAGCGGTTCTCCTGGACACCGGCGACGGAGTCGGGCAGCCCGGCGGCGATGGCGGCGATCCTCGCGATGTCGGAGCCCTGGTCGCCGAGCGGGCTGACCACGCCGAGGACGATGTCGTCGATGGCGGCCGGGTCCAGGTCCGGGAAGCGCCCCTGGATCTCGTGGATGAGGCCGACGACCAGGTCGATCGGCTTGGTGCCGTGCAGGGCGCCGTTGGCCTTGCCACGGCCGCGCGGGGTGCGGATCGCGTCGTAGACGAATGCTTCGGTACTCAAGACAGCTGCCTTTCGCAGGGTGGCGGAGAGTTCGCAGGGTGGCGGAGAGGGGGCGAGGAGGTGGTCAGGCGAGCAGCGAACGGCCGATGATCTCCTTCATGATCTCGGTCGTGCCGCCGTAGATGGTCTGGATACGGCCGTCGGTGAACGCCTTGGCGACCGGGTACTCGCTCATGTAGCCGTAGCCGCCGTGGAGTTGGAGGCAGCGGTCGGCGACGCGCTTTTGCAGTTCGGTGGCCCACCACTTGGCCATGGAGGCGTGGACCGCGTCCAGGACGCCGTCGGAGTGGTCGACGATGCACCGGTCGAGGAACGTCCGGGTGACGGCGCACTCGGTGGCCATCTCCGCGATCTCGAACCGGATGTGCTGGAGCTTGGCCAGCGGGCGCCCGAAGGCCTCGCGCTCCTTGACGTACCGCGTCGTGATCTCCAGCAGGTGTTCGGCGGCGGCGATCCCGGCGACCGCTATGCCCATGCGCTCCTGGGCCAGGTTGGTCATCAGGTGGATGAACGCGCCGTCCAGCTCACCGAGGAGGTTCTCCTTGGGGACGCGGACGTCGTTGAAGAACAACTCGGCGGTGTCCTGCGACTTCTGGCCGATCTTGTCGAGGTTGCGGCCCCGCTCGAACCCCTCCGCTCCGCGCTCGACGACGATCAGCGAGAGCCCCTTGGCGCCGCCGTCCGGGGTGGTCCTGGCGACGACGATCACCAGGTCGGCGAGGATGCCGTTGGAGATGAAGGTCTTCGATCCGTTGAGCAGCCAGTGGTCGCCCTTGTCCTCGGCGGTGGTGCGGATGGCCTGGAGGTCGGAGCCCGCGCCCGGTTCGGTCATGGCGATGGCGGTGATGGTCTCGCCGGAGCAGAAGCCGGGGAGCCAGCGCCGCTTCTGCTCCTCGGTGGCCAGGCCGGTGAGGTAGGGGCCGATGATGTCGTTGTGCAGGCCGATCGCCAGGCCGGGCGCCCCGGCGCGGGTGAACTCCTCGGCGAGGACGGCGCTGTAGCGGAAGTCGGTGGAGCCGCCGCCCCCGTACTCCTCGGGGACGGCGAGGCCGAGCAGCCCGGCGCGCCCGGCGGCGAGCCAGGCGTCGCGGGAGACGATGCCGTCGCGCTCCCACTGCTCGTAGTGCGGGAGCACCTCCTTGGCCAGGAAGGCCCGGACGGTCTCGCGGAACGCGTCGTGCTCCTCGGTGAAGATCTGGCGTTGCACAGGGTCTCCTAGTCGTGAGGGTCGGGCCGGAGCCCCGGTACGTCCCAGTCGGCGGCGACGTCGTCCGTGTCGGCGCCCGGCCGTGCGGGGCCGCTGCGGACGGAGACGGGGGTGGCGGAGAAGCGCGGGGCGGGGGCGGGCTGGGCGATGCCGCTGTGCTCGACGAAGGTGGAGCGGGCGGCCAGGTGCGGGTGGTGCGGGGCCTCGCGGAGCGAGAGGACGGGGGCCACGCAGGCGTCGGTGCCCTCGAACACCTCGGTCCACTCCGCACGCGTACGGGTCAGGAAACGCTCGGCGACGGCGGCGCGCAGCTCGTCCCAGCGGGCCAGCTCCCACCGGTCGGGGAAGGCGTCCGCCAGGCCCAGGAGGCGGACGAACTCCGCGTAGAACTGTCCCTCCAGCGGGCCGACCGCCATGTGGCCGCCGTCGGAGGTGGCGTAGGTGCCGTAGAAGGGGCAGCCGCCGTCCAGCAGGTTGGTCCCGCGCCGGTCCTGCCAGCTCCCGGCGGCCAGCATGCCGTGGATCATCGAGGCGAGGTGGGCGGCGCCGTCGACGATCGCCGCGTCCACCACCTGCCCGGCGCCGCCGGGGGTGCGGGCGTGCTGGAGGGCGGCGAGGACCCCGACGACGAGGTAGAGCGAGCCGCCCGCGTAGTCACCGACCAGGTTGGCGGGGACCACGGGCGGCTCGTCCGGCCTGCCGATCATGGAGAGGGTGCCGGTGAGGGCGAGGTAGGCGATGTCGTGCCCGGCCCGCTGCGCCAGCGGCCCGTCCTGGCCCCAGCCGGTCATCCGCCCGTAGACCAGCCTCGGGTTGCGGGCGAGGCAGGCCTCGGGCCCGACGCCGAGCCGTTCGGCGACGCCGGGGCGGTACCCCTCGATCAGGATGTCGGCGCGTTCGGCCAGGTCGAGGACGCGGTCGGCGCCGCCCTCCCGCTTGAGGTCGACGAGGACGGAGCGTTTGTTGCGGTTGGTGATGTCGTACGCGGGGTCGATGCCGAGCGCCGGGCCGCCGGGCCGGTCGACGCGTACGACGTCCGCCCCGAGGTCCGCCAGCAGCATCGCCGCGAAGGGGCCGGGGCCGATGCCCGCCAGCTCGACGACACGGACGCCCGTCAGCGGGCCGTGCCCGGTCCTTGTCATCCTTGAGCCCCCAGGGGTGTGACACAACCGATGTAACATCAATGATGTTAAGAAGGCGCCACGCTCCGCACAACCCCTCGGGCCGAGCAAGCGCTTAGTTCTTCCCGCGATCCTCTCGCATCCCCGCCGGACCTTCCACGCGCAGCGCCTGTGCCCCGCCCGGCCGCAGCCCCGTCGGCCCCCTCCGTTAGCCTGCCTGCCACGTCTCCACCCGTCCCCGTGCCCGGAGGTATTCGTGAACAGGCAGAACGGGGCGGCACGCCCCCTGGACCTCGTGCTTTTCGGCGCCACCGGCTTCGTGGGGATACTCACGGCCGAGTACCTGGCGGCACACGCCCCCGAGCAGCTGCGCTGGGGGCTGGCCGGCCGCAGCCGCTCCAAGCTGGAACGGCTGCGCGAGCGGCTCACGGAGATCGACCCGGGGTGCGCCGGGCTGCCGCTGCTGGAGAGCGACGCCGACGACGAGGACGCGCTGCGCGAACTGGCCGCCTCCGCACGGGTGGTGGCCACCACCGTGGGCCCGTACATCCTGTACGGCGAGAAGCTCGTCGCCGCCTGCGCGGAGGCCGGGACGGACTATCTGGACCTCACCGGCGAGGCGGAGTTCATCGACCGGACCTACGTACGCCACGACGCGCGGGCCCGGGAGACGGGCGCCCGCATCGTGCACGCCTGCGGCTTCGACTCCGTACCCCATGACCTGGGGGCCTACTTCACGGTCCGGCAGCTGCCCGAGGGCGTGCCCCTGACCGTCGACGGTTTCGTCCGCAGCAACGCCGTGTTCTCCGGCGGTACGTTCGCCTCGGCGCTCACCGCGATGGGCCGCGGCCCGCAGATGCTGCTCGCGGCCCGGGAGCGGCGCCTGTACGAGCCGCGCCAGGCGGGGCGCCGGGTCCGCACCCCCACCGGCTCCCCCCACTTCGACGGGGCCACGGGCGCCTGGGCGCTGCCGCTGCCGACGGTGGACCCGGCGGTCGTGGGGCGCTCCGCGCGGGCGCTCAAGCGGTACGGCCCCAACTTCCGCTACCGCCACTTCGCCTCGGTCAGGACCCTTCCGATGGCCCTGGGGGGTCCGGCGGCCGTGGGCGCGCTGGTCGCCGCCGCGCAGGTCGGGCCCGTGCGCGAGTGGCTGATGGGGCGGTACGCGGCGGGGCGGGGGCCGGACGCGGAGCGCCGCGGGCGGAGCTGGTTCACCGTCCGCTTCGTCGGCGAGGGCGGCGGCCGACGGGTCTTCACCGAGGTGTCCGGCGGCGATCCGGGCTACGACGAGACGGCCAAGATCCTCGCCGAGTCGGCCCTGTGCCTCGCCCTGGACGAGCTTCCGGAGACTTCCGGCCAGGTCACCACGGCGACGGCGATGGGCGACGCGCTGCTGGAGCGCCTGAGCGCGGCGGGGCTGCGCTTCCGGGTGGCGGCGGTGCGGTGAGCGAGCACCGACCGGGGAGAGGCGCTAGAAGATCCAGCTGACCAGCGTGTAGAGCATCGCGCCCAGCCAGACGAGGCCGACCACCCCGCCGAGGGCCATACCGAGTGCGATGCGCCGCTGGGCGGCGTCGAGGGGCGCGGTGCGGACGGCTGTGCGAGAGGTGTTCATATGTTCAGCCTGCCCAGCAAGGCCGGTTTACGCCATCCGTACACGTACTCAATCGCATCCCGTGGATGACGCCCGGTCTCAGGCGGTCGCTTCCCGCAGGGTCTGCCGGCACAGGGCGTCCGCCCGGCGGGTGCTCTCGGGCTGGCGGAAGCGGCGGGCCAAGCGCAGGGTGTGGGCGCAGGCGTTGTCGAGGCTGATGCGGTGGCCGACGGAGACGAAGACCGGGTTGGTGTTCTCCTGGGTGCGCAGCGCCCGGCCCACCACCTCGTCGCCGTCCACCAGCGAGGAGGAGTCGCCGCGCCGGGGGCCGGGGGCTTCGTACGAGAAGGTGAAGGGGTTCTTGCCGACGCCGATCACGGGCAGCCCGGTGAGCACGCCCAGGTGGCTGGCGAGCCCGAAGCGGCGCGGGTGGGCGAGGCCGTAGCCGTCGCAGATGACGAGGCCGGGGTCGACGGTCAGCGACTCCAGGGCCTCCAGCACGGTGGGGATCTCGCGGAAGGCCAGCAGGCCGGGGACGTAGGGGAAGGTGATCCTGCCGACCGCGGTGGCCTCGTCGACGGTCTCCAGCGTCTCGGCGTCCAGGACGACGGCGGCCGCGACCACCACGTCCTTCTCGTCGTCGTACGCCACGTCGACCCCGGTCACCAGGCCGCTGCCGGGCGCCGGGCCCGGCTCGTCCAGCACCACCAGCCCGCGCAGGCGGTCCTGGATCGCCCGGCCCTCGGCTTCGTCCGCGGGGGTCTCATGGGCGGGAGGGGGCTGCGTAGTCATGACCAGCAGCTTAGGCGGTGTCGGGGCGTCCCCCGTCCCGTAGCCTGACGATCATGTTCGTACTCGAATTGACCTACACGGCTCCGGCCGAGCGCGCGGACGCGCTGATGCGGGAGCACATCGCCTGGCTCGACGAGCAGTACGCCGCGGGCGTCTTCATCGCGTCGGGCCGCAAGAACCCCCGTGACGGCGGGGTGATCCTCGCCGTCGGGGACGACCGGAAGCGGATCGAGGAGATCGCCGCGGCCGACCCCTTCGCCGTGCACGGGGTCTGCGCCTACCGGGTCACGGAATTCATCGCGACCAGGACGGCACCCGAACTCGCCCCGTTCAAGCAGGAGTTGCCAGGCCAGTAGGCAGAGCGGCCACGGCCTCTTGGGCCTTCTTCCCCGCCGGAGCGCACACCGGTCAGGGTGGGCGGCCCAGAAGCGGGCAGGAGGGCGAGGGTGCAGGAGAGCGCGGAGGAGAGGCGGGGCGTGGGCGGTGACGCAGCTCACGCCACCCGCCGGTGCACGGATCGATGCGTTCCGTCGTCTACTCCAATGCCGGGAACCGTTCACCCAGCCGCGAGAGGGAGCAGGTCTTGTCCAGCGTTATCGAGCAGTCCGTGCAGGCCCGCATGGTCGCGTCCGCCCCGCGGATGGAAACCCTGCCGGCCACTTTGAGTTACGACCGCAAGGACCCCTTCGCCGTGCGGATGGCGTTCCCGGCCCCGGCCACCCTGGAGGGCACCGAGGTGTCCTGGGAGTTCTCCCGTGAGCTGCTGACGGCGGGCGTCGAGACCGCCGCCGGGGAGGGGGACGTGCGGGTCAGGCCGTTCGGGTACGAGCGGACGGTGCTGGAGTTCCACGCGGCCGAGGGCATCGCCATGGTCCACGTGCGCACGGCGGAGCTGCGCCGCTTCCTGGAGCGGGTGCAGGAGCTGGTGCCGGTGGGTGACGAGTACCGCCATCTGGACCTGGACCGGAGCCTGACCGAACTGCTCGGCGGCGCGTGCTGACCGGCGGATCGCCGGCGCCGTAGCCGCGCCGCCGTAAAACCGGTTGCCGGGCCGCGCTCCCCGGCCCTACTTTCGTGTCGTTCCTGTTGTCGTCGATCGGAGAAGGACGTTGCTGATCTGAGGTCCCCCGCACCGTGCAGCGCCGCCACGCCCCGCCGTGGCCGAGGCGCCCGTGTGCGATCTCAGCTCGTCAGCCGTCCTCAGCTCACTTCCCCGACGTACACGGGAGATCCGTATGTCTGCGTCCGACACCCACATCAGCTGTACCTCCCTCTCCTTCTCCTGGCCCGACGGCACCGAGGTCTTCTCCGGCCTCGACCTCACCGTGGGCCCCGGCCGCACCGGCCTGATCGGGCTCAACGGGTGCGGTAAGTCCACCCTGTTGCGGCTGATCGCCGGTGAACTCGCCCCGCTGGAGGGGCGGATCAGGACCCGTGGCGGGCTCGGGTACCTGCCGCAGAGCGTGACCCTGGACACCGCGCTGCGGGTCGACCAGGTGCTGGGCATCGCGGACCGGCGCGCGGCGATCGACGCCGTCGAGGCCGGTGACGTACGCGAGGAGCTCTTCACCGTGATCGGCGACGACTGGGACGTGGAGCAGCGGGCCCGCGCCACCCTGGACGGGCTCGGCCTCGGGCGGATCGGCCTGGACCACACCGTCGGGGAGATGTCCGGCGGCGAGTGCGTGCTCCTGCGGCTGGCGGCCCTGCTGCTGGCCCGGCCGGGGGTGCTGCTGCTGGACGAGCCGACGAACAACCTGGACGCGGTCGCCCGCGGGCGGCTGTACGACGCGGTCGACGCCTGGACGGGGGCGCTGCTCGTGGTGAGCCACGACCGGGAGCTGCTGGAGCGGGTCGAGCGGATCGCGGATCTGCGGGAGGGCTCGGTCACCTGGTACGGCGGGAACCTGTCGGCGTACGAGGAGGCGCTCGCCGTCGAGCAGGAGGCGGCGCAGCGCATGGTGCGGGCCGCCGAGTCGGATGTGCAGCGGCAGAAGCGCGAACTGGCCGAGGCTCACATGAAGTTGGCCCGGCGCAGGCGCTACGGGCAGAAGATGTGGGACACCAAGCGGGAGCCCAAGGTGGTGATGGGCCAGCGCAAACGGTCCGCCCAGGAGTCGGCCGGCAAGCACCGCATCCTGCACACCGAACGGCTGGCGGAGGCCAGGGAGCG
The DNA here is from genome assembly GCF_040703535.1 of Streptomyces sp. NPDC007346. NCBI lineage: Bacteria > Bacillati > Actinomycetota > Actinomycetes > Kitasatosporales > Streptomycetaceae > Streptomyces > Streptomyces sp. NPDC007346. The sequence goes on along the minus strand of NZ_JBEYKR010000013.1, from coordinate 62,943 downwards.
GCTCGACGAGGCGGAGTCGGCGGTGCGCGAGGACGAGGAGATCCGTATCGAGCTGCCGACGACCCGCGTGCATCCGGGGAGCGGGGTGCTGCTCCTGCGGGAGACGGTACCGCCCTACGGGCCGCCGCTGCGCGGGGAGTTGACCGTACGCGGGCCCGAGCGCATCGCCCTGACCGGGCGCAACGGGGCGGGCAAGACGGCGCTGCTGCGGACGATCGCGGGCGACCTCCTGCCGCTCTCCGGCGAGGCCACGACCCCGTTGCCGGTGGGCTTCCTGCCGCAGCGGCTGGACACGCTGGACGACGGGCTGTCGGTGGCGGAGAACGTGAAGCGGTCGGCGCCCGGCCTGACGGACAACGGCGTACGGGCCCGGCTCGCCCGCTTCCTCATCAAAGGCGGAGCCGCCGATCACCCGGCCGGGACCCTGTCGGGCGGGGAGCGTTTCCGGGCGACGCTGGCGATGCTGCTGCTGGCGGACCCGGCGCCCCGGCTGCTGCTGCTCGACGAGCCGACCAACAGCCTCGACCTGGCGAGCGTACGGCGGCTGACCGAGGCCCTGGAGGCGTACGAGGGGGCGCTGATCGTGGCCGGCCACGACGTGCCGTTCCTGGAGTCGATCGGGATCACCCGGTGGCTGCGGCTGGACGGGGAGCTGCGGGACACCACGGCGCGGGAGGTGCGGGCGGGGCGGTGAGCGGCCGTGCGGGATCCGCCGGAAAAGGCGACAGAAGCTGTCGGGTATCGCGCCTAGCGTCACGGACATGGATCACGGCACCGAGCACACGCCCGCCACCGGCGGCCACCGCCCCACCGAGCGCGGCATCGTCATCACCGGAGCGCACGAGAACAATCTGCGCGACGTCTCCCTCACCCTGCCCAAGGGCCGGATCACCGTCTTCACCGGGGTCTCCGGTTCGGGGAAGTCGTCCGTCGTCTTCGACACGATCGCCGTGGAGTCCCAGCGGCAGCTGAACGAGACGTTCACCTCGTTCCTGCGCAACCGGCTGCCCAAGTACGAGCGGCCCAGGGCGGAGTCCATGGAGGACCTGTCGGTGGCCGTCGTCATCGACCAGAAGCCGCTGGGCGGCAACGTCCGCTCGACCGTGGGCACGGCGACGGACATCTGGTCGGTGATCCGGGTGCTGTTCTCCCGGTACGGCACCCCGAGCGCCGGCGGGGCGAGTGCGTACTCCTTCAACGACCCGGCGGGGATGTGCCCGGAGTGCGACGGAGTGGGGCGTACGGTCCGGCTCGACCTGGACCGGGCGGTGGACTGGTCGAAGTCGCTGAACGAGGGGGCGCTGCTGCTGCCCGGCCTCTCGGTGGGCAGCTGGGAGTGGAGCCTGTACGGCGGGTCGGGGCGGTTCGACAACGACCTGCCCCTGTCCGAGTTCGGTGAGGAGGAGCGTCGGCTGCTGCTCCACGGCTCGGGGTTCACCGTCCGGGTCGACATGCGGACGGCCTCGGCGGAGATGCGGTTCGAGGGGGTGGTGGAGCGGTTCAACCGGCTCTATCTCCAGCGCGACACGGCATCGCTGTCGGACAAGCGGCGCCAGGCGGCGGCCCGGTTCACCGTCGAGCGGGTCTGCGCCTCCTGCGATGGGGCGCGGTTGAACGCCGCGGCGCTCGCCACCCGCGTCGACGGGCTCTCGCCCGCCGACTACGGGCGGATGGAGGTGGCCGATCTCGTCGGCGTACTGGCCCGGATCGACGATCCGGTGGGCGGCCCGATCGCGGCGGCGGCCCGCGAGCGGCTGGAGCGGCTCGTGGGGATCGGGCTGGGCTATCTCAGCCTGGACCGGGAGACGACCACCCTCTCGGGCGGCGAGGGGCAGCGGCTCAAGATGGTCCGGCACCTGGGCAGTTCGCTGACCGGGCTGACCTTCGTCTTCGACGAGCCGAGCGTCGGGCTGCATCCGCGCGACGTCGGGCTCCTGGGCGATCTGCTGGTGCGGCTGCGCGACAAGGGCAACACCGTGCTGGTCGTCGAGCACGACCCGGACGTGATGGCGGTCGCGGACCACATCGTCGACATGGGGCCGCGGGCCGGGTCCCAGGGCGGACATGTCGTCTTCGAGGGGACGTTCGACCGGCTGCGGGAGGCGGACACGCTCACCGGCCGGTGCCTGCGCCGACGCACGCCGCTCAAGGGCGAGTTCCGCTCCCCCACCGGTCTGCTCCCGGTCCGGGGCGCCGATCTGCACAACCTCAAGGGGCTGGACGTGTCGTTCCCGGCCGGGGTGCTGACCGTGGTGACGGGCGTGGCGGGTTCGGGCAAGTCGACGCTGGTGTCGGAGGTGTTCACGGCGGCCCACCCGCAGGCGGTGGTCATCGACCAGAGCGCGATCACCGCCTCCTCCCGCTCGACCCCGGCTTCGTACATCGGCGCACTGGACACCATCCGCAAGGTCTTCGCCCGGGAGAACGGAGTCGACGCGGGGCTGTTCAGTTTCAACTCCGCCGGGGCCTGCCCGGGTTGCTCGGGGCGTGGGGTGATCTCCACCGACCTGGCGTTCATGGACCCGGTCACCACGACCTGCCAGGAGTGCGAGGGCCGCAGGTTCCACGACGACGTACTGGCCCACCGGGTCGGCGGCCGGTCCATCGTCGACGTCCTGGAGATGACGGCGGCGCAGGCCATCGGGGTGTTCGAGGACCGCGCGCTGCTGCGGAAGCTGCGCACGCTCGACGAGGTCGGCCTCACCTACCTGACGCTCGGGCAGCCGCTCAGCACGCTCTCGGGCGGCGAGCGCCAGCGGATCAAGCTCGCCACCCAGCTGCACCGGACCTCCAGTGTGTACGTCCTGGACGAGCCGACGACCGGGCTGCACCTGGCCGATACGGGGGCGCTGGTGGATCTGCTGGACCGGCTGGTCGACGCGGGCAACACGGTGATCTGCGTCGAGCACAACCTGGAGGTGCTCAAGCGGGCGGACCGGGTGATCGACCTCGGCCCGGACGGCGGGAGGAACGGCGGTGAACTGGTCTTCGAGGGGACGCCGCAGGAGCTGCTGGCGGACCGCACCTCGGTCACCGCCCGGTATCTGCGCCGGGATCTCGGCCTGCCCGAGGGGCCCCTGTGACCTGCGAAGACCCAGGACGACGCCCCCGAGGCCCGCCGGGGCCCGCGGAGGACGGCCGTGAGCTGCACGCATGACGGTAGGTGATCGGGGGCCAGCGGGGACGGGCTTGGCTTTGCCCTTACCGTCGCCTTAACCTACGGTCACGTAACCTACGAAGCCGTAGGTAATTCTCCCGTCCCCAGGAGCTCCCCGTGACGATCACCTCTCCCCATCTCGGCAGTTCGAAGGAGTGGACCGACGCCCAGCTGCTGTACGCGCTGGAAGAGGTGGTGGAGAAGGAACTCAACCGCCATCTCAAGGTCGCCAAGGACTGGATGCCCCACGAGTACGTCCCCTTCTCCGACGGCCGGAACTTCCCCGGCGTCTTCGAGGACGGCGAGGCGTGGGCGGCGGACCAGTCCAAGGTCACCGACATCGGCAAGATCGCGCTCGTGGTGAACCTCCTCACCGAGGACAACCTCCCCAGCTACCACCACGAGATCGCCTCCCTCTTCGGCCGCGACGGCGCCTGGGGCACCTGGGTGCACCGCTGGACCGCCGAGGAGGGCCGCCACGGCATCGTGATGCGTGACTACCTGCTCACCTCGCGCGCCGTCGACCCGGACAAGCTGGAGCAGTTCCGCATGGCCCACATGGCGGAGGGCTTCGAGTCGGACAACCGGCACTCGATGCTGCACTCCGTCGCGTACGTCGCCTTCCAGGAGCTGGCCACCCGCGTCTCCCACCGCAACACCGGCCACCAGTCGGGCGACCCGGTCTGCGACCGGATGCTGGCGCGGATCGCGACCGACGAGAACCTGCACATGGTCTTCTACCGCAACCTCCTGGGCGCCGCCTTCGAGCTGGCCCCGGACCTGACCATGCAGGCCGTGCGCGACGTCGTCGTCGACTTCCGGATGCCCGGACACGGCATGCCCGGCTTCGAGCGGGCCGCCGCGCAGATGGCGATCGGCGAGATCTACAACATGCGCATCCACCACGACGACGTGATCCAGCCGGTGCTGCGCTACCTGAAGGTCATGGACATCGACGGGCTGGGCCCGGAGGGCATGAAGGCGCAGGAGGAGCTCGGCCTGTACATGGGCGGGCTGGACAGCGAGGCGTCGAAGTTCGACGAGAGGCTCGCCGCCCGCAAGGCGCGCATGCTCGCGCGCGACCGCGGCTGAGCGCACCCGGCGTCATGCCACCGCGGTGACCTCCGCGTACGCCGTCCGTACCGTCCAACTCCAGTGGCTCCGACGAGCAGGGCCACGGCGTGCGGCGGCGGGTCCCGGTGGCCGGCGCGGGCCCGCCCGGCCTCACCGCGTACGGCCCTGCCCCGCGCGTCGTACGTCTCGGCCCGCTCCGTCGGCGCCCCGGCCGGCAGGCAGGGGCGCCGGCGGGCGGGCCGGTCCCGCTCCGGGCGGACGGCGGAGGTCCGGCGGGTCCGGGAGCGGTGGTTCAGGCCCGGCCGCGCTCTTCCCGGCGCAGCCGTTCGCGCTCCTTCTCTGAGAGCCCGCCCCAGACGCCGAACCGCTCGTCGTTGGCGAGTGCGTACTCCAGGCAGGCCACGCGCCCCTCGCAGGCGCCGCACAGCTGCTTGGCCTCGCGCGTCGAACTGCCCGGGGCCGGAAAGAAGAACTCGGGTCCGGCCTGCGCGCAGAGCGCGGTCTCCTGCCAGTCGAGCGCGTCCTCGGTCACCGTATTGATCAGCATGGGACATACGGTGCCTGCCCGCGATAAACGACCGATCAACGATTCATCAATCGCCGGGCGCGGCGGCCGTCGGGCGCGGTCCGCCGCCGGCCCGCTACTGCCTCGGCTGGGGCTTCATCAGTGCGAAGACCGCACCGAAGGGATCGATGACGTTGGCCATCGTGCCGACGCCCGGCACCTCGATCGGCGGCAGCGACTCGGCCCCGCCGAGCCGCTTCGCGGCGGCCACGGCCGCCTCCACGTCCTCGACCGCGAAATACGGCAGCCAGTGCGGTCCGCGCGCGGCCTCGGCCGGGACGTCGCTCATCGTGACCAGGCCGCCGAACGACAGCTCCGGGCCGGTGCCCGCGGGGTGGACCGTGGTGTAGACGTAGTCCGTGCCCTCCACCTTCAGCGGCTCGGCCTTCCAGCCGAAGACATCGGCGAAGAACCTGGCCGCCGCCGGGACGTCCGGGGTGTACAGCTCGGCCCACAGGAACGAGCCCGGCTGCTGGATGACGCCGAGGCCGGGGTTCTGCTGCGGCTGCCACACCCCGAAATAGGCCCCGGCCAGGTCCGTGAAGCCACCCATCCGCCCGTAGTCGAGGATCTCCATCGGCGCGAAGGCGGAACGGCCGCCGGACCGGGTCACCAGCTGGGCGGTGGCGTTGATCTCGGGCGACTGGAAATAGATCGACCAGGCGCTGGAGGACTGCTCCTCGGGGACCGCCATGACACCGCCCACCGTGTGGCCGTCCAGGGTGAACATCCCGTACCCCCCGACCTCGTCGCCGCCGGGGACGAGCTCCCAGCCGAAGAGGCCGCCGTAGAAGGTGGCGGCCCCCTCGACGTCGGGCGTGCCGAGATCGACCCAGTTGGGTGCTCCGTCGGGGAAGGCGGGGTTGAGCATGGTGTGCGCTCCTTCAGCAGATCCCGTGGCCCCGCACGCGCGGCGGGGGGCTGTTCCCTGTCCCGTCGAGTCTCGCACCGGCCACTGACAACCGCAGTCCGCGCGGGGCCGACCGGGCTGTGGGGCCGGGACACGGGGGCCTGTCGGCGGGCCGTGGGACGATGGCGGCGTACGGCGAGAAGACCACTTTCCGATGGCGGCGAGAGCGACGATGACGGACACGGGGGCCAGGGCCGCCCGCCCCGCGGCCACGGGCCGGGCCGCCCGTGAGCTGGTGGCCGAGGCGGAGGGCCTGCTGGGCCGGGCCCGCGCCGTACGCGAGGACCACGCCCGCGCCGTCGACACCGTACGGACCGTCCTCGTCCCTCTCCTCGGCTCGCTGGTCGACCGGGAGCTGGCCGCCATCCCGGTCTCCCGGCTCAAGGACGTCACGGAGGGCCGGCTGCGCCTCGGCGCCCTCGAACAGGCCGGTTTCGCGACCGTCGGGCAGGTCCACGGCACCGCCCGCCACGCGCTCCGGCTGATCCCCGGGGTCGGGGCGCACACCGCCGATCAGGCGCTGGCGGCGGCCGGGCAGATCGCCGGCGCGGTGCGCGAGACCGTCTCCGTACGGATCGACATGGACGCCCCCGACGAGGCGACGACCGCGCTGGTCGTCGCCCTGCACCGGCTGGTGGAGGCCGGTCCGGACGCGCGGCGGGCGGTGGAGGCGGCCCAGCGGCTGGACGAGCGGCTGGAGCCCCTGGTGGCCGCCGCCGCGCCGGCCGGGAGCAGGCTGCGGATGCTGTTCACCGGCGGACGGACGCGGACCCGGGTGCTCGACGCCGTGGCCGCCCTGCGTACGGCGCTCACGGAGGCGGCCGACCAGGGCCTGCCGATGCTGTTCGGCCAGGTCTCGGTCGACCTGCTGCGGGCGCCGGAGCCGGAGGCCGGGGCGTGGGTCGACTTCGAGCTGCGGTCCGCCGAGTTCTACAGCCTGCTCGCCGAGTTGTCGGGCAGCGGCCCGGACCGGGACGCCGCCGAGGGGTTCCTGCCCGCCGGGATCGCGGACCGGGTGCGGGCGCTGCGCCTCGACGACACGCGGCTGCGGGTCTCGCTGCGCGGCTACCAGTCGTTCGGGGCGCGCTTCGCGCTGGCGCAGAAGCGGGTGGTCATCGGGGACGAGATGGGGCTCGGCAAGACCGTGCAGGCCATCGCCGCCCTCGCCCATCTCACGGCGCGGGGCGCGAGCCACTTCCTGGTGGTGTGCCCGGCGAGCGTGCTGATCAACTGGGACCGGGAGATCCGGGCCCGGTCGACCCTGCGGGCCCTGCCGGTGCACGGGGCGGAGCGACTGGACGCGTTCGCGCAGTGGCGGACCGAGGGCGGGGTCGCCCTCACCACGTTCGACGCGCTGCGCACCCTCCCCGAGGAGACCACCGTCGCCCCGGCGATGCTGGTCGTGGACGAGGCCCACTTCGTGAAGAACCCCGCCACCCGCCGGGCGCAGGCCGTCGCCGGGTGGGCGGAGCGCGCGGACCACGTCCTGTTCCTCACCGGGACGCCGATGGAGAACCGAGTGGAGGAGTTCCGCAGCCTGGTGCGCCAACTCCGCCCGGATCTGGCCGATGTGGTGTCCTCCACGCACGGGGCGGCCGGTTCGCAGGCCTTCCGCCGGGCGGTCTCCCCCGCCTACCTGCGCCGCAACCAGGTGGACGTCCTCGCCGAACTCCCGGCGCTGGTGCACGTGGACGAGTGGGAGGAGTTCAGCGCCGGGGACCTGGAGGCGTACCAGGAGGCGGTGGCGTCGGGGCAGTTCATGCGGATGCGCCGGGCCGCGTACGCGGTGCCCGCCACCTCCGCCAAGCTGGAGCGGCTGCGCGAACTGGTCGACGAGGCACGGGACAACGGGCTGAAGGCCGTGGTCTTCTCCTACTTCCGCGAGGTGCTGGCCACGGTCGGCGAGGCGCTGGGACCGGAGGCGTTCGGACCGGTCTCGGGCAGCGTCCCGGCCGCCCGGCGGCAGGAGCTGGTCGACGCCTTCTCCGCGGTGGACGGGCACGCGGTGCTGCTGAGCCAGATCCAGGCCGGGGGCACCGGACTGAACGTGCAGGCCGCCTCGGTGGTCATCCTGTGCGAGCCGCAGATCAAGCCGACGCTGGAGCACCAGGCCGTCGCCCGCGCCCACCGGATGGGGCAGGTGCGCACGGTCCAGGTGCACCGGCTGCTGGCGGCGGACAGCGTCGACCAGCGCATGGTGGAGCTGCTGGCCCGCAAGGACCGGCTCTTCGACGCGTACGCCCGGCGCAGCGATCTCGCCGAGGCCGCGCCGGACGCCGTCGACGTGTCCGACGGTGAGCTGGCCCGGCGGATCGTCGAGGAGGAGCAGCTGCGGCTGGCCCGCCCGCGGTGACCGGGGGTCAGTGCTGGTGCTCCGCCGCGCCCTTGTCCGCGGAGGCCTCGTTCTCCGAGGCCTTGTCCCCGGCGTCCTTCTTCGCGTCCCCGCCCGCCGCATGGTGGGGTTCGTAGCCCGGGATCGTGCCGTCCGGCTTCTTGATCAGCAGCAGCCCGGCCATGCCCATGTCGGAGTGGCTCTGGACGTGGCAGTGGTACATCCAGGCGCCCGCGCCCACCCGTTCGCCCGCGACGAACTGGAAGCCGAAGGAGTCGGCGGGCCCGCAGATCTTGTTGTCGACGACCCGGCTGGGGTCGTCGGGACCGGTCAGTATCCCGGTCCGGTTGTCGGCCCAGCGATGCCCGTGGATGTGGAAGGTGTGGTAATACTCGCCGTGCGTGATCATCACGACTTCGAGCCGATCGCCCACCGTGGCCTCGAAGTTGGTGCTGTTGTGCTCGGCCTTGTTGTTGATCGTCATGTCGTTGAAGACGATCGTGAACGTCCTGTCGGGCAGGATGTCGCCCTTGCGGCGCACGACGACCGGCCCGTAGAGCCCCTTGCGGATGCCGCCGGTGCCGTGGTCCGTGCCGACGACATGGTCGTGGTAGTGCCAGTAGCCCGCGCTGCCCGGCTCCCAGGTGCCGTCCTTCCGGCGGCCCGGGGCGTGGGTGCGCCAGGTGTACGTACGGGTGCCGCCGGGCTCGACGTGGCTCCTGTTCATCCGGGTGCCGTCGTTGGCGATGTCGTAGTCGACGCCGTGGACATGGAGGCTGGCGTCGACGTCGGTGAGGTTCTCGAAGTCGATGTGGACCGTGTCGCCCTCGTTGAGCTCGATGAGGGGGCCGGGGATCGAGGCCCTGCCCTTCTCGAAGCCGTAGCCGAGCTGGCCGTCCGGCAGCTTCTCGGCGTACATCTTCAGCCGTCGCACCACTCCCCCGGCCGGTGCCGTGCGGGGCGGGTTCTCCGCCGAGCGGGCCTCCACCGCACCCAGTGACAACGATGTCACACCCGTCGCCGCCGCAGCCGCGCCACCGACCAGCATCCGCCGGCTGAAGGTCCTTCGGTCCATGTCGAACTCCCCACTGCGATAAGGAAACTGGCGGTCCGCGGAGACGGGAGGGGCCCAGAGGCGACCCCGGAACGGGCCACACCGTAGCCGGGGGGCGAGCGTTTATCCACACCCAGGACAAAGTTCGTGCGATTGCTGCCATAGCTATTGGCGGGCCGCGAAAAGAGGTCTAGCTTCGTGCGCTGTCGCAGTCGACACGGGGACAGCCGGCACAGAAGAACCGGTCAACACCGAGGAACCGAAGAAGTGTTGGCGATCCGACAGTCACCGAGAGGTGCAGTGACCACGAAGGGGTGGGTGACCACATGCAGCGCGCATCACATCACCGGTCCAGATCACGACGCGGCCTCGCGGCGGTCGTGGCGGCCGGCGCACTGACCGTCTCCCTGCTGAGCGCGGGAGGCCCGGCCAACGCGGACACGTCGCCGGACCGGGCCCTGGTCGAGAAGATGGCGACAACGTTGTCCCTGCCGTCACCGCCGGGCGCCGCGGACCAGGTCAAGGTGCTGGTCTTCCACGCCTCGGCGGAAGACGAGGCACCGTACACGGACGCCGGGATCGCGGCGATCGAGAAGATCGGGCAGACCGGCCCCGAGGCCGGGCGGTTCACCACCGTGGCCACGGCCGACCCCAAGGTCTTCACCAACGGCAAGCGGCTGGGCTCCTTCCACGCGGTCGTCTTCCTCACCGGCGGCGGTGACGTCCTGGACCCGGAGCAGGAGGCGGGCCTGGAGGCGTACATGGAGGCGGGAGGCGGTTTCCTCGGCATCCATGACGCGGCGCGCACCGAGCCGTACTCGGACTGGTTCACCGGCCTGGTGGGCGCCCGCCCGGCGGCGGACAGCCCGAGCGCCGTGCAGCGGGCCACGGTCGAGATCGGCGACCGGGTCCACCCGGCCACCAAGAACCTGCCGCTGGAGTGGAAGCGCCCCGACAAGTGGCTGAACTGGTCAGAGAATCCCTCCGGTGACGTGCACACGGTGGCGCGGGTGCGGGAGTTGACGTACGCGCCCGGCGCGAGCGGCAACGGCTGGGACCACCCGGTCTCCTGGTGCCGCGACTACGACGGCGGACGCTCCTTCTACACGGCGATGGGCGGTACGGCGGACAGCTTCGCCGAGACCGACTTCCGCGACCATCTGCGCGGCGCGCTCGCCTGGACGAACCGGACCTCCCAGGCCGACTGCACGGCGACCATCACCGCCAACTACACCGCCGAGCGCCTGACCCGGCCCAACCAGCCCGGACAGAACGACCAGATCGGCGAACCGCACGGCCTGGTGACCGCCCCGGACGGGCGCGTCTTCTACATCGGGCGCGGCGGCGCCGACAGCTCCGTGCCCGTCGTCACCGACTGGGACGACCCGGACATCGGCAAGGGCAGGGGCGAGATCCACGTCTACGACCCGAAGACCGGGGAGGCCACCCTGGCCGGCGCCCTGGACGTCTTCGGCAACAAGGGCGGCGGCGACGAGCTGGTGAAGGTGGAGGAGGGGCTGCTCGGCATCGAGCTGGACCCGGACTTCGCCTCCAACGGCTGGGTCTATCTGCACTACACGCCGCACGCGAAGATCGACCGCGACACGCACATGGCGGTGCGTCAGGTCTCGCGCTTCACCTTCGACTCGGCGGCGAACGAGCTGGACCTGGCCTCCGAGAAGGTGCTGCTCGACTGGCCGGTGCAGATCCACAGCTGCTGCCACGCGGGCGGCGGCATGGCGTGGGACTCGAAGGGCAACCTGTACATCGCGACCGGTGACAACAACTCCTCCGGTTTCAGCGACGGTTACTCCGGCAACAACCCGCAGCCCAACTTCAAGGGCGTCTCCTTCGCCGACGCCCGGCGCACCTCGGGCAACACCAACAACCTGAACGGGAAGATCCTGCGGATCCACCCGGAGGACGACGGCACCTACACCCTGCCCGCCGGCAACCTCTTCACCGGCGACGAGCCGGACGAGGGCGGCGGCAAGACCCGGGGCGAGATCTATGTGATGGGCGTGCGCAACCCGGCCCGGATCTCGATCGACCCCTCCACCGACACGCTGTACGCGGGCTGGGTCGGCCCCGACGCGGGCGCAGCCTCCACCACCTGGGGGCCGGCGAAGTACGACACGTTCGCCGCGATCACCAAGGCGGGCAACCACGGCTGGCCGTTCTGCATGGGCAACAACCAGCCCTACCGGGACCGCAATCTGCCCGACCCGAGCAAGCCGCTGGACTGGTACGACTGCGACGCCCCGAAGAACGAGTCGCCGAACAACGACGGCCTGGTCGAGCTGCCGCCGGTGACCCCCAACACCATCTGGTACTCGCCGCAGGGCGGCGGGGTCGACTACCCGCGCGACGCCGACGGCGTCCCCAGCTACCAGGCCGACGAGCAGAGGGAGTTGCTGCCCTGGCTGAAGGGCGGCGGCCAGGCGACCATGAACGGGCCGGTCTACCGCTACGACGCGCAGAGCGACTCCGCCGACAAGTGGCCCGCGTACTGGGACGGCAAGTGGTTCGTCGGTGACTTCTACGACGACACCCAGCCGCGCCACGCGGTGATCACCGACCCGAAGACCGTCGGGAAGGGCGGACTGCCCACGCACGCCGAGTCGTTGAAGAAGATCATCCCGGTCGGCGCGGACGGCATCCGCAACCTCATGGACTGGAGGTTCGCACCGGACGGTTCGCTCTACGTCCTGGACTACGGACGCGGCTTCTTCACCTCCGACTCCCGGTCCGCGCTGTGGCGCGTCACCTACAAGGGCGGCGGGGCGACTCCGGCCGTCAAGGACCTGGCCGGAAAGGCGGCAGCCAAGTGAGACACCCCACGTACCTCGCCCGGCGGCGGCACCGGCCGCCCAGTTTCTGGGTGGCCCTGCTGGCCTCCCTCGTCATGGTCCTCGGGCTGACGTCGACGGCCGCGTACGGCAAGGGCGGCGACGCCCCTGGCCGGAAGGCCGCCGACCAGGTGCTGACCTGGACCGCGGGCGACCCCATCGACCGCTATCTGACCGCGCCCGAGACGGCGGTGGCCGGCAGGGCGACCATCGTCTTCGAGAACAGCACGGCGACCGGCAACACGACGAGCATGCCGCACACGCTGACGTTCGGCGTCTCGGACCCGGAGCACAACAACGACGTCCAGCTGAACATCCTGGCCAACCCCGGTGACGCCGAGGGCGGCAGGCACAGCGTCGAGGTCACGCTGACGCCGGGCACGTACTTCTACCACTGCACGATCCCCGGCCACGGCGACATGAAGGGCATCCTGACCGTCACCGAGGGCGGCGGCGAGGAGGACACCGAGGCCCCCGCGACCTCGGCGAAGGTCGACGGCGACCGGAACGGCGACGGCGCGTACATCGGCCAGGCCACCGTCACCGTCGAGGCGGCCGACGAGGGTTCCGGCGTCGACACCGTCGAGTACGCACTCGGTGCCGACGGCGAGTGGCAGCCGTACACCGCGCCCGTCGTGGTGGACGAGGTCGGCGACCACACGGTCCGCTACCGGGCCACCGACAAGGCGGGCAACGCGGCGGCGGAGAAGTCCGTCGACTTCGCGGTCGCCGCGCCGCCGACCGACGACGAGACCCCGCCGGAGACCTCGGCGACCGTGTCGGGTGAACAGGACGCCGACGGCGCGTACCTGGGCATGGCCACGGTCACCGTGACCGCGTCCGACACCGGGTCCGGCGTCAACACCATCGAGTACGCGATCGGCGCGGACGGGCAGTGGCAGCCGTACACCGCTCCGGTGATGGTCCACGAGGTGGGCGAGCACACCGTCCGCTACCGGGCCACCGACCGGTCGGGGAACGTCGCGGACGAGGCGAGCGTCGCGTTCACCGTCGTCGAGCCGCCGTCCCAGGACAGGACGGCGCCGGAGACCTCGGTGAAGGTGGAAGGGGACAAGAACTCCGACGGCGCCTTCATCACCAGCGCCAGGGCCACGATCACCGCGACCGACGACGACTCGGGCGTGGACAAGGTCGAGTACTCGCTCGACGGCGGCCCCTACCTCGCGTACGCCTCCCCCGTGATCGTCGACCGGGTCGGCCACCACACGGTCGCGCACCGGGCCACGGACAAGGCGGGCAACACCTCCGAGGCGCGGCGGGTGTCGTTCACCGTCGCCCAGGGCGGCGGGGTCCCGGCGCCGAACTGCGCGGAGTTCGACGAGCGGCACACCGTCTTCGTCGGCACCGTCGACACGGGCGTCCCGAACCGGATCACCGGCAACCGCTGCACGATCAACGAGCTGATCGAGGACGAGAAGGACTGGTCCTCCCACGCGCTGTTCCTCAAGCACGTGACGTCGGTGCTCGACAGGCTCAAGGCCGACGGTGTGATCGACCAGCGCGAGCGCAGGGCGATCAACCAGGCCGCCAAGCAGTCGGGCATCGGGCAGCCGGGCCAGTCCGAGGGGTACACCAAGCTCTTCGACGGCACGGCGTCCTCGCTCGCCAAGTGGAGCCACGTGGGCGGCGGTGCGTTCGGGCTGAACGAGGAGGAGGGCTCGATCACCAGCTCCACCACGGTGGACGGCATGGGCATGCTCTGGTTCCCGACCCGCGCCTACGGTGACTTCTCGCTGAAGCTCCAGTGGCGGGACGACGCCCCGGGCTCCGGCAACGCCAACGGCGGGGTCTTCGTCCGCTTCCCGAAGGTCCACGACCACCCGGAGGAGTCGCGCCCGGAGTGGGTCGCCATCAAGTACGGCCATGAGATCCAGGTCAACGACCGGCCGGACGGCGACATGTACAAGACCGGTTCGGTCTACGGATTCGACCGGGTGGGTCTCGGCGGCGCCGGGGTCACGCCCAAGGGCACCTGGAACGACTACGAGATCAAGGTGGTGGACCAGCATTACGAGATCTACCGCAACGGTGTCCTGATCAACGAGTTCGACAACACCGGCGGCCGGCTCTTCGAGCCGCCGCGCGACGACGACCCGGGCACCGACGGCCGGCGGTTCGCCTCCGGTCACATCGGGCTCCAGGTGCACGGTGTCACGGACGTCATCTCGTACCGCGACATCCGCATCAAGGAGCTGTAGGCCGTAGGTCGCGCGCTCTCAGGAGGCCGTGGCCGCATGCTCCGGCGTGCGGGCGCGGCCTCCGGGGTGCTGGTGGCGCCACACCCAGAAGACGGTGCAGGAGACCAGCGACCAGGCGGCCAGGACCAGGTAGGGGAAGACGAACTGGTGGCCCTGGTAGTAGACGGCGGTGTGCTGGGCGTTGACGGAGGCGCCCGGCGGCAGCCAGCGGCCGATGTGTCCGAGGAGGGAGGGCAGCAGCGGCCAGGAGACGGCACCGCCGGACGACGGGTTGCCGAGCAGCACCATGACGCCCCAGGTGGGGATCATCGCCCAACGGCCCATCAGGGTGTTGAACATGCTGAAGACCATGCCCGAGGTGAACATCGTGAACGCCAGGATCAGCCAGGACTGCACGAACGGCAGGTGCACCGCCCCCAGCCACCAGTCCACGGCCGCGGCGATGGTGAACCCGCCGAGCAGGGCGTAGGCGACCGTGAACGCGATCCGTTCGGCCGGGTCGAGGCCGTTGGCGTGGACGCTGAGCTGGATCGCTCCGAGGAAGCCCATGATGACGGCGGCCAGCGAGATGTAGAACAGGGCGAGCCCGCGCGGGTCCCCCTTCTGGAGCGGCTTGACGTCCCGGACGGTGACCTCGACCCCGGTGGCGTCGCCCACCTTCAGCCCCGCCTCGCCCAGCACCTCGGCCACGGTGGCCCCCGAGGCACTGGCCACGTCGAGCGCGAGCCCGTCCCCCGACGTGTGCAGGATGGCGAACACCTTCTGGTCCTCCAGGGCGCGGCGGGCGTCCGCCACGTCCGGGTACTCGCGCAGTTCGAGCGAGGCGTCGAGCGCCTTCTCCATCCCGGCGACGAACTCCTTGCCGCGCTCCGGCTCCGGCTGGGTGACCAGCGCCGCCGGGATGCGGTGCGGGGTGGGGTTGGCCATCGCGTAGGTGTAGGAGCCGGCGAAGAGACCGGCCGCGGCGGCGATGATGAGGACGATGACGGTCGCGGGGAGGAAGGGGCTGTGCTTGTACGCCTCCCAGCGCTCGCGGAGGGTGAGCGGCCGCCCGTGGGCGCCGTGCCGCTGGCTGCTCCCGCCCCTCTCGGAGCTGTCGCCCTCCGCGCGGCTCCCGTTCTCCTCGGCGCCCCGGCCCCCCTTGCCGAGCCCGCTCTTCCCGCCGTACCCGTTCTCCTCGCCCCTCCCGCTCACGCCGTCCCGCCCTCGTCGTCGTGGCGGGCCCGGCTGGGCTGGACCCGCTTCGGTTCGCCGGGCATCTTCGGATACTCCGGCGGGTAGGGCATGTCCCCGAGGCCGCGCTCCTTCTCGTCCCGGTCGGCCAGCTCCAGCAGCCCGTCGAGCCGGAACGCCTCCTGGTCCATGTCCGCGTGGACGTCCCCGAGTTCGGCGTACCGCCCCGGCATCGTGCGGATGTCGAAGTCGCGCGGTTCGGCGTCGTCGATCTCCTCCCAGCGCAGCGGCGCGGAGACCGGGGCGTGCGGGAAGGGGCGTACGGAGTAGGCGGAGGCGATCGTGCGGTCGCGGGCGGTCTGGTTGAAGTCGACGAAGATCCGCTCGCCGCGCTCCTCCTTCCACCAGGCCGTCGTCACCCGCTCGGGCATCCGCCGCTCCAGCTCACGCCCGGCGGCGATGGCGGCGCGCCGGACCTCGGTGAAGGTCCAGGCCGGCTCGATGGGGACGAAGACGTGCATCCCGCGCCCGCCGGAGGTCTTGGGCCGGCCGCGTACGCCGTGGTCCTCCAGGACGGAGCGCAGCTCGTGGGCGGCGGCGACCGCGTCGGCGTAGTCGGTGCCGGGCTGCGGGTCCAGGTCGATGCGCAGCTCGTCGGGGTGGTCGGTGTCCCCTGCCCGGACCGGCCAGGGGTGGAAGGTGAGGGTGCCGAGGTTGGCGGCCCAGATCACGGCGGCGAGTTCGGTGGGGCAGAGCTCGTCGGCGGGGCGGCCGCTGGGGAAGGCGATCGTGGCGGTGGGGATCCACTCGGGGAGGTTCTTCGGGGCGCGCTTCTGGTAGAAGAACTCGCCCTCCACCCCGTCCACGAAGCGCTGGAGCGTGGTGGGCCGGTGGTTCAGGGCACGGGTGATCCCGGGGCCCACGGCCAGGAAGTACTCGGCCACGTCTCTCTTGGTGTAGCCCTTCTCCGGGAAGTACACCTTGTCCGGGTTGGACAGCCTCACCGCTCGTCCGCCCGCGTCCAGCTCCACCGCCGCTCCCATGTCGGCCACCGTAGGCCGGTCGCACATATGCCGCACATCGGGAGACATGGGCCGGGTGGCGGTCCAGAATCGGGCCATGGACCTGCCGGTGATGCCGCCCGTGAAGCCGATGCTCGCCAAGTCGGTGTCCAGGATCCCGCCCGGCATGAGTTACGAGGCGAAGTGGGACGGCTTCCGCGCGATCGTCTACCGGGACGGCGACGAGGTGGAGATCGGCAGCCGCACCGGCAAGTCGCTGACCCGCTACTTCCCCGACCTGGTCGACGCCGTACGGGAGAACCTCCCGCCGCGCTGTGTGATCGACGGGGAGATCGTCATCGCCCACGAGGGCCGGCTCGACTTCGAACGGCTCAGCGAGCGCATCCATCCGGCGGACTCCCGGGTGCGGATGCTGGCCGAGCGGACCCCGGCGAGCCTGATCGCCTTCGACATCCTCGCGGTCGACGACACCTCCCTCCTCTCCGCCCCGCAGACCGACCGCCGGGCCGTCCTCGAGGCCGCCCTCTCCGGCGCCTCGGAGCCCGTACTGCTCGCCCCCTCCACCACGGATGTGGAGGTCGCCCGGGAGTGGTTCGAACGGTACGAGGGCGCGGGGCTGGACGGGATCGTGGCCAAGCCGCCGAACCTGCCGTACCGGCCCGACACCCGGGTGATGTACAAGATCAAGCACGAGCGGACCGCCGACTGCGTGGTGGCGGGGTACCGCGAGCACAAGAGCGGCCCGGTCGTCGGCTCACTCCTGCTGGGCCTGTACGACACCGGGGGCGTGCTCCAGCACGTCGGGGTCTGCGCGGCCTTCTCCATGAAGCGGCGCACCGAGCTCGCGGACGAACTCGCCCCGCTGCGCACCGGGTTCGCCGACCACCCGTGGGGGGCGTGGGCGGACGCGGCGGCGCACGAGGCCTCCCGGCTGCCGGGGACGCAGAACCGCTGGTCGGGCAAGAAGGACCAGTCGTGGGTGCCGCTGCGGCCGGAGCGGGTCTGCGAGGTGGCGTACGACCACATGGAGGGCGACCGGTTCCGCCATACGACGCAGTTCCGGCGGTGGCGCCCGGACCGGGCCCCCTCCAGTTGCACCTACGCGCAACTGGAGGAGGTCGTCTCCTACGACCTGGCCGAGGTGCTCTCGGGCGGCTGAGCCGCGGCTCCGCGTACGTTCGCGACCGCCCGTGAGGTGTGGATGCGGCGGCAGGGGGAATGCGGTGGTTTCGACAGCAAGTTCCGCATTCACCGACGGCGTGGAAAGGAGGTACGGGCATGTGTGACATCCCTCCCGTACATCACGCCGACGTTCCGGCGGACGGCTCGTCCGTGGGCCTGCCGCAGAGCTCGGCCCAGGCGCGCGATGCCGTGACCCGGCTGCTGGCGGCCGAGTTCGGCGGGCTGTCGGACGAGACCCTCTCGAACGTGATCGTGGCGGACGCCCTGCTGGTGACCTCGGAGATCGTGACCAACGCGTTGCGGCACGGCGGTGGCCTGACCGGCTTCTCGGCCCGGATCACCGAGGGCGGGCTCCGCCTCGTCGTCGACGACGCGGATCCCCGGCATCCGGTCCTCCAGGAGCCGCCCCCCGGCTCGGTCGGGGAGGGCGGTTACGGCTGGTCGCTGGTCCATCGGCTCACCGCACGGCTGTCCGTCACACCTCACGAGGGCGGCAAGCGCATCGTCGCCGTGGTGTCGCTGGTCTGACGGGCCGCCGGCCGGATGCGGCTCCGGGCCACGGGTCCGGACGTGGCTCCGGGCCGCCGTCCCGGTGACGTCGGCTCAGGTGGCGGACCCCTCGCCCGGTGCGCAGGGTTCCCCGTCCCCGCCCTTCACGGACCGGCTCCCGGCGGCGGCCGAGGGCTCGGGCGGGACCGGGGCGCCGCTCGGGCAGCCGGGGTCGGTGGGGTCCGGGCTCGGGTCGGGGTCCGGGTCCGTGGGAGCGGGTGTGGGGTCGGTCGGGCCGGGTGTGGGCGTGGGGTCCGGGTCGGTCGGGCCGGGGTCGGGGTCGGTGGGGTCGGGGTCGGGCGTGGGGTCCGTCGGGTCCGGCGTCGGGGTCGGGCCGGGGCCCGGGTCCGTGGGGCCGGGGTCGGTCGGGGCGGGGCTCGGGCTCGGGGAGCCGGGTGCGGTGGGGGCTGGGGTGGGTGTGGGTGTCGGCGTGGGGCTCGGCGGGCGCGTGGGCTGCGGGCCGATGACGATGCCGCCGCCCTTGCCGGGCGCGCCCGGGGTGCCGGAGCCGACCGGCGCCTTGGGGCGGTTCACGCCACCCGGCCCGGGGCTGGTCGGAAGGGGGCCCTGCCCGTCGGCCACCGGGTGGGTGCCCTTGCGGTAGAACTCCAGCCAGGACAGCACCGTACGGAGATAGGCGCCGGAGCGGTTGTAGCTGAGGATCGCCCGGTCCAGGTCGGCCCGGACGCTCAGATCGCGGCCTCCGGCGCAGAGGTAGTGCCCGGCGGCGAGAGCGGCGTCGTAGATGTTGCCGGGATCCTTGCGGCCGTCGCCGTTGCCGTCCTTGGCCCAGTTCACCCAGGTGGACGGGATGAACTGCATCGGCCCGACGGCCCGGTCGTACGTACGGTCGCCGTCGTACACCCCGTTGTCGGTGTCCCGGATCAGCGCGAAGCCCACGCCGTCGAGCGCGGGCCCCAGGATGGGGGTGAGCGTGGTGCCCCGCGCGTCGACCCTGCCGCCGGCGGCCTGCCCGGACTCGACCTTGCCGATCGCCGCGAGCAGGTGCCAGGGCAGCCGGCAGCCGGGGGTGCTGCGGCGCAGGGAGCGTTCGGCGTTCCGGTAGGCGTCGAGCACGGTCGCCGGGATGCCCGCCTCGGACCGGAACCGGCCGACCAGGGGAGGCGACGGCCGCGCCCCGGCCTCGGGCGGCTTCAGGGGCGCGGGCGGCTGCGGGCTCGCCAGCGGCGGCAGCTCGGTGTGGTACGCGTCGTCGCCCGGCACCTCGCTCCACACCACGTCGTCCGTGCCCGACGCGGCCCGCTCCTCGTGCGAGGCCGCCACCGCGCCCGCGAAGCCGGGCGCCTGGGACGCGGTGAGCGCGGCCATCGCCGCCATCGCCGTGACCGTGCCGGTGAGCTGACGGCGCACCGTGCCGTTGAACCTCATAGCTGGTCCCCTCTCCCGGGCTGTCCTGGGCTCGGCTGTTCAGCGGGTGAACGTGTCGATGGCGGCGATCCGCCAGGTGTCCCCCTGGCGGACCGCGTCCACGGCGAACATGGCCGCCGCGTAGGTGGTCTCCTCGTCCTTGCCGGTACGGGTGTTGCTCTGGTCGGCGAAGATCAGCAGCCGGGCGCGGTCGCCGTCCAGGTACTCCACCCCGCTCCCGGTGACGGTCGTGGTGAGGACGAGCTTCTGCTGCGGCGCCTGTTCCCGTACCTCCGCGAGCATGTCCTTGTGCTGCTGCACGGCTCTGCCGGTCAGGTGGGTCTCGGCGGCGCGGTCGGAGCGGGCGGGCGAGGCGTAGTCGTACGAGAACACGGCACCGACCGCCTCGCCGATCCTGCCCTTCACCTCGCTCGTGCGGGCGATGTCGGTGAGCGCGGTGTTCTGCCGGGCGGGCTCGTCGCGCAGGCTCGCGGCCGAGGTGAACGCCCAGGTGGCGAAGGCCCCGAGGAGAACGGTGAGGGCGCAGAGGGCGGCGGGGAGCCGGGGGCGGAGCCGCCGTGGGGGCCTTATTACGTCCTCCGGATCGGGCCCGGACTCCGGATCAGGCCCGGACTCTGGCTCGGACCTGGGTTCCGGCTCGGACCTGGGTTCCGGCTCGGGCCCGGATTCCGGGTCGGGGTCCGGCGTCGGCTCGGGTTCCGGCTCCGGCCTGGGCTTGAGTTCCAGGTCGGGATCCGGCTCGGGCGTGGGCTTGGAGTTGGGCTCCGGTCGGCTCGGTGGGGCGGTGGTCTCCTGCCCGGCCTTCTCCGCGGCCTTCTCCCCCGGCACCGGTACGGCCGTCGCACGTGACGGGGAAGTGGCCAGCCTCCGGCGGCGGTTGACCAGGTGGCGGGTCGTCGACATGGGAGCGGTCCTCTCGGATGCGGAGCAGGAGCGGGGCGAGAGCGGGAGCGGGAGCCGGGGCGGGTACGGGGTGCGGGGTCAGCCGGCCGTGGAGCCGACGGGCGCCTGGCCGAGCGCGCTGAGCTTCCACCCCTGGGAGGTCCGGGTGAGGGTGCCGAGCATCCGGCTCTCCTTCACCGCCGGTTCGCCCTTGGGCGCGGTGACGGTGACCCGCAGCGCCACCATGACCCCGGCCCGGCCGGCCCGTTCGTCGAGTTCGGTCACCGCGCCGGAGAGGACCTTCGCGGTGCTGACCGTCTTCGCCGCCACGATCTGCTCGGCGAACGCGTCCCGCCCTTCGACGAGTTGCTGGTGCAGGTCGCCGGTGGTCGACTCCTCCCAGCTGTCGAGGCCCTTGTCCAGCGTGCGGTGGTCCAGGGTGTTCATGTTCTGCACCGCCTGCTCGCCCGCCGCCAGCGCGTCGTCCCGCGCCTGCGCGTAGGAGGCCGCACTGTCGTGGGCGGCGTCGTAGCGCTGCCAGCCGCCCCAGCCCGCCGCCCCCGCCGCGACGACCGTGAGCGTCGTCGCCGCGATCACCAGCGGGTTCCTCGCCGTTCCTGCCCGTGCCATGTGCTGCCTCTCCCCTGCCGTCATATGGAGCTGATCTCGACGATCCGCCAGCGCTCGTCCCGCAGTTCGGCGGTGACGGAGAGCTGCGCGGAGGCGGTGGTGGCGGGCCGGCCGCGGCGTTCGTAGACCTGGTCGAGGAAGACCAGGAGGTGCGCGCCGGTTCCGGTCAGCCGGGTCACTCCGGCCCGTACGACATGCGTGGTGAGCGTCAGCTTCTGGTCGGCGGCCTGCTTCTCGACCTGGCCGAACAGCGTCGCGTACTGCTGGAGGGCCTTGCCCGCCAGGACCTGCCGCGCCGCGTCCTTGGTGAGGGCGGTGGCGTCGGGGCCGTACGAGAAGATCCTGCCGAGCGCGTTGCTGACGTCGCCCGTGACCCGGGTGGTCGCCTCGGCGTCCGTGAGGGCGAGGTTGGCGGTGGCCGGGGTGTCGCGCAGCTCCCGTCCCTCGGCGAAGAGGACCCCGCCGGTCGCGAGGAGGGCGAGTGCGAGGAGGGCGCCGACGACGCGGGGCCACCTGCGGCGCGGGGGCTCGTCCGCACGGTCCGGTTCGGCGGCGTCGATGGGTTCCTCGTCCTCGGTGTCCCGGCTCACCAGCGCCGTTGGCTCGCTCATCCGCCCTCTCCCGCCGCCGTCGCCGTCAGCGCCTTGACCTTCCAGCCGTCTCCCGTGCGGGCGAGCGTGGCGGTGAAGCGCTTGCGCTGGGTGCCCGGGGCGCCCGTGCGCGGGGTGACCCGGACGTCCACGGTGGCGATCAGCTCGGCCGTACCGGTGCGGTCGTCCAGAGCCGTGAGCGCCGCCGAGGTCACCTTGCCCTCGGCGGTGTCGCCCGACTCCGTGAGCGTCTTCGCGTCGGCCGCCGACGTCCGCTTCAGCTGGTCGTGGAGCGGACCGGTGGAGGAGTCGCGCCACGCCCGCAGGCCGGTGGAGACGCTGGCGGCGTCGGTGCCGTCCAGGCTGTTCAGCGTGGCGAGGTGCCGCTTGCCCTGGGCCAGGGCCGTGTCGCGGGCCTTGGCGTGGGCGAGGGTGCGGTCGCCGCGCGCCTGGGCGTACGACCAGGTGCCCAGTCCGCAGACGAGGGCGGCGGCCAGCAGGACGGCCCAGCCGCCGAGGTGGCGGGTGCGGGGTGTCATGAGCCGCCTCCCAGCCCCAGGAGTCCGGCCATGCCGGGGGCGGGCGGCGCGGTGCGGGGTGCGATGCCCAGCGCCCCGGGAAGCCGGTCCTTCGCAGCGCCCGCGCCTTGGCTGTTGCCGTTGCCGTCGCCGTTGCCCAGCAGCATCGAGCCGGGTGTGGCGGGCGTGGGGACCGGGCCGCCCTTCGGGGCGTTGGTGCTGCCCCGGACGTTGATGCCGGTGCCGGGCGAAGAGGCGCATCGGGCAGCGGTGTTGAGGGCGGGCCCGGGTGAGGTGTCGAGCCCGTTGCGGTACGTCGTGGCGCCGTACCCCGAGGTGCAGGGCAGCGGCTCGAAGAAGGTGACCGACATACCGAACCGGGCGCCGTCCTCGTCGACCGCGCTCGCCCCGGCCGCCACCACGGCCGGCAGCTTCACCAGCAGCTCCTCCAGGCCGCGTTGGCGGGTGAGCGCGACCTCCGATGTGGTGAGCAGGTTGGCGACGACGACACCGAAGGCGGGGTCGAGGTCGCGCAGCAGCCCGCTGATCTGGACGGCCGCCTCCGGCGTGGTCGCGATCAGCCGCCGCAAGTCGCCGTCCGAGTCCTTGAGTTCGGCGGCCAGCTCCTTGGCCCCGGAGGCGAACCCCTTGAGCGCCGCGCCCTGTTCGGCCTGGGTGCGCAGCACTCTCTCGCCGTCGGCCATCAGCCGGGTGGTCGTCGGCAGGGCCCGGTCGGCCGCGTCGACGAAGTCGGCTCCGCTGTCCAGCAGCACCTGGAGGTCGTCGCCGCGCCCTTCGAAGGCGGTGCCGAACTCCTCGACCACCGTGCGCAGATGCTCCAGGTCGACCGAGCTCGCGAAGTCGTTGACGCTGGTGAGGACGGTGGTGGGCGGGGCCGGGAGGGTGGTGTCGGCCTCGTCGATCACCGAGCCGTTGCCCAGGTAGGGGCCCTCGGAGCGGGTCGGCCGCAGGTCGACGTACTGCTCGCCGACCGCCGAGAGGTTGGCGACCACCGCCTGGAGGCCGTCCGGGATGGGCGGGGCGTCCTTCTCGATGCGCAGCTCGGCCTCCACCCCGTCGTCGGTCAGCTCGATGGGGCCGACCCGGCCCACCGAGACGCCTCGGTAAGTGACGTTGGAGTGGGTGTAGAGGCCGCCTGTCTGCGGGAGTTGGACCGTGACGGTGTAGTAGCTGCGCAGCCCGACGTAGTGGCCGAGACCGGCGTACCGCACGCCCAGGTAGCCCAGGACCAGCACGGCGATGACGAGGAAGGCGATGTTCTTGAGCCGGATGGCGGGTGTGATCACGGCGTGCTCCCCTTCTCGGGCCCCGCGGGCCCCGGCGTACGCGCGACGGCCGGCAGCGGGAGCGGAAGGGCGCTGCGGGCCGACGCCGCGCCCTCCGCGCCGGGCTCGTGCGGCGGTGGGGGCAGGGTCGGGTCGTCCGGGGTGAGCGCCGGGATGATCCGGGTGCCGGGTGCGGCCGTGACGTCGAGATAGACGTTCAGGTAGTCGCCCTTCACCCCGCGCAGCACCTCGTCCGTGAAGGGGTAGGTCAGCGAAACCTGGAGCGCGTCGGGGAGGTCCTGGCCGGAGTCGGCGAGCGCCTTGAGGGTGGGGGCGAGCGCCTTCAGGTCGGCGATCATGTCCGCCTTGCTCCGGTTGACGGTGTCGACGGCGACGGTGGAGAGGGTGTCCAGGGAGCGCAGCATGGTGAGGAGCGAGCCGCGCTGCTTCTCCAGGACCTTCAGCCCGGGGCTGAGCCCGGTGAGGACCGTTCCGACGTCCTGTTTACGGGTGGCGAGGGTGGCGGCGAGCCGGTTGACGCCGTCCAGGGCCCGGGTGATGTCGCCCTTGTTGCTGTCCAGGTCGGTGACGAGGGTGTCGACCCGGTTCAGCATCGAGCGGATCTGCGGCTCCTGGCCGGTGAGGGCCTTGTTCAGCTCGGTGGTGATGGTCTTGAGCTGGTTGATCCCGCCCCCGTTGAGGAGCATGGACAGGGCTCCGAAGACCTCTTCGACCTCGGGGTTGCGGTTGGTGCGGGTGAGCGGGATGCGGCCGGTCTCCGCCAGCGAACCGCGGGCGGTGCCCTCGGCGGGCGGGGTGAGCTGGATGAACTTCTCCCCGAGCAGGCTGGACTGTTCGAGGCGGGCGTAGGCGTTGGCGGGGAGGTCGATGTCCCCGTTGACCCGCATGGTGACCTTGGCGCTCCAGCCGTCGGCGGCCAGGGCGATGCCGGTGACGCGGCCGACGGACACGTCGTTGACCTTGACCGAGGACTGCGGTGCCAGGCTGAGGACGTCTGCGAACTCGGCGGTGATCTCGTACGGGCTGTCGCCGAGGTCGGCGCCGCCGGGCAGCGGGATCTGCTCGATGCCGGTGAAGACCGGTCCGTCGGTACGGACCACGGCCAGGGCGATCAACGCGCCGGTGGCCAGCAGGGCCACGGCCCCGGTGGCCGCCCGGACGACGGTGGTACGCGGGGAACCACTCATCGTTCCGCCCCCTTCTTCCGCTGCTCCGGACTCTGCTGCGCCGGGTTCTCCCGCTCCGGACTCCGCTGCGCCGGGCTCTTCCGCTCCGGCTGCTTCTCCGGGGTCCCGAAGACCGTGCCGACCTCCGGCAGCGGCAGGACGGGCAGGGCCTTGCGGCGGTCGGCGTCGACGGGTGCGAGTCCGGGCGGCGGGCCGGAGGCCGCGTCCGGGCCGACGAGGGGACCGCCCATGGAGAGTTCGTTGAGGTTGGCCCGGCCGTTGAGGGTCCGGTTGGCCGGGTCGTACGCGTTCAGGACGTTGCCCGCCGCCAGCGGCAGCGTGTCCATGGCCTCCGCCAGCGAGGCACGTTGATCGACGAGCGCCTGGGTGATGGGGACCAGGGCGTCGACGTTCTTCTTCAGCGCGCCCCGGTTCTTGGCGATGAACGTCTTCACCTGGCCGAGGGCCGCGCCCAGCTCCTTCAGTGCCGCGCTCAGGTTCTTCTTGTCGTCCGCGAGGAACGAGGTGACCGAGTTGAGCTGCTGCTCGGCGGTGCGGACCTCGCTGTCGTTCTCCTTGAGCATGGTGGTGAAGGACTGGAGGTGGGAGAGGGTGTCGAAGAGGTCGCCGCTGCTCCTGTCGAGCGTCTTGGCGGCCTTGCCGAACTGTTCGACGGAGTCCCCGATCGCCTTGCCGTTGCCGTCCAGGTTCTTCGCCCCGGTCTCCAGCAGCCGGGCCAGCGCCCCGTCGGCGTTGGCCCCGTTCGGGCCGAGCGCCGTGGTGATCTCGGTGATCGACGCGTACAGCTGGTCGACCTCGACGGGGGTCGCGTTGCGGGCGGCGGGGAGTTCGGCGCCGTCCGCGAGGAGCGGTCCGCCGTCGTAGGCGGGGGCGAGCTGGACGTACCGGTCGGCGACGAGGCTGGGGGCGACGACGACCGCGTGGGCGTCCTTCGGCACCTTGACGCCCTTGTCCAGCCGGAGGACGACCTTCACCTCCTGGCCCTGGGGGGTGACGGACTCGACCGTGCCGACGCGGACCCCGAGGACGCGCAGGTCGGACCCGGCGTAGACGCCCGTCGCCCGTTCGAAGTAGGCGGTGACGGTGGTCCGGGAGTCCTGCTCCAGGGCGCTGACCCCGGTGGTGGCGGCCACGGCGACGACCGCGAGTCCGGCGCCGATCCCGATGATGCGTGTACGTCTCATGTCAGCGGCCGCCTTGCTTCGGTGGCATGCATCCGGTAGCCGGGGGTGTGCCGGCGGGGAGGTAGTTCGGGGGGACGACTCCGCAGGCGTACGTGTCGAACCAGCGGCCGTTGCCCAGGGTGTTGCCGACGAGCCGGCTGTAGGTGCCGGTCATGGCGAGCACCTTGTCCAGGCTCGTGCGGTTCTTGGCCAGGACGTCGGTGACCCGGCCGAGGGAGGCGAGGGTGGGCCCGAGCTGCTTGTCGTTCTCCTCGACGAGTGCGGTGAGCTGGGTGCCGAGCTTGCGGGTGCCGGTGAGCAGCAGGTGGATGGCGTCGCGGCGGGCCTGGAGTTCGCCGAGGAGCAGGTTCCCGTCCTCCAGGAGGGTTTCGAAGCTGCTCTTCTTGCCCGCGAGCGTCTTGGTGAGGCGTTTGCTGTTCTGGAGGAGTGTGGCGAGCTGGGCGTCGCGCGTGGAGACCGTACGGGAGAGGGCGGAGAGCCCTTCGGCGGCGCTGCGGACGTGGGGCGGGGAGTCCTTGAAGGTGGCGGAGATCGTCTCGAAGCTCTTGGCGAGCTGTTCGGTGTCGATCTCCTCGATGGTCTCGCCCAGTCCGTTGAACGCCTGGGTGACGTCGTACGGGGAGGTGGTGCGGCTCGCGGCGATACGGGAGCCGGGGTCCTGGGGGGCGTTGCCGAGGGGGTCGACGGCGAGGTACTTCTCGCCCAGCAGGGTCTTGATGGCGATGCCCACGGTGGAGGAGTTGCCGATCCAGGCGTCCTTGACCTTGAAGTCGACCTTGACGCGGGCCCCGTCGAGCGAGACCCCGGTGACCTCGCCGACCTTCACCCCGGCGATGCGCACCTCGTCGCCCTCGGAGAGGCCGGCGGACTCGGTGAAGTCGGCGCTGTACGTCGTGCCGCCGCCGATGAAGGGCAGGGAGTCGGCGCGCCAGGCGGTGAGGGCGAGGAGGGTGAGGACGATGAGGCCGACGAGGGCGACAGCGACCGGGTTGCGTTCCCGGATGGGGGTGAGGGTCATGCCAGGCACCTCGGCTGGGTGATGGCGATGCCGGTGGGGGGCGTGGAGCCGTCGTCGGTGGCCACCCCTCCGACCTTGGCCTCGCAGAGGTAGAGGTTGAGCCAGGAGCCGTAGGAGGTGAGGCGGCTGATCGCCTCCATCTTGGCCGGGGTCTTCTCCAGGAAGCTCTCGATCTGCGGTGTGCCCTTCTCCAACTCGCCGCTGAGTCGTCCCAGTTGGCGGATGTTCTCCTTGAGGGGCTTCCTGCCGTCCTGGAAGAGGTCCGCGGTGACGGTGGTCAGGGCGCCCATGGCGGTGACGGCCTCGCCGAGCGGTTTGCGGTCACCGGCGAAGCCGGAGACGAGCTTCTCCAGGGTGACGACGAGGTCATCGAAGCCCGCCTCCCGGTCGTTGACCGTCTTGAGGACCGTGTTGAGGTTCTTGATCACCTCTCCGATCACCTTGTCCTTGGCGGCGACGGTGGTGGTGAGCGAGCCGACGTGGCGCAGGATGGAGTCGACGGTGCCGCCCTCGCCCTGGAGGACCTGGACGATGGAGCCGGCGAGCTGGTTGACGTCCGGTGGGGAGAGGCCTTCGAAGAGGGGCTGGAAGCCGTTGAAGAGCTGGGTGAGGTCGAGCGCCGGAGTGGTGCGGGTGAGCGGGATGGTGGCCCCGGCCGCGAAGGTCCGGCCGACCGGTCCGGCGCCCCGGCCCAGGTCGACATAGCGCTGGCCGACCATGTTGAGGTACTTGATGGACGCCGTCACCGAGGCGGGGAGCGTACGCCCCTTGCGTACGCCGAAGGTGACCTCGGCGACCCTGCGGTCGGCGACCCGGACGGACTCGACCTGGCCGACCTTGACCCCGGCGATGCGGACGCTGTCGCCGGGGATGAGCCCGGTGGCGTCGGAGAAACGCGCCTTGTACGTGGTGGTGTCGCCCACGCCCGTGTTGGCGATGGAGAGCCCGAGGACGGTGGTGGCGAGGACGGTCACCAGGACGAAGACGAGGGACTTGGTGAGCGGTCCCGCGAGGGAGCGGCGTTTCACTTGAGCTTCACCTCCGCACCGCGGAAGGCCGGACCGATGAGCACGCTGCTCCAGTCGGGCAGGGTCTGCGGCTGCACGTTCAGTGAGGGGGCGACCAGCTCGTTGACGAGCTGGGACTCCTGGGGCGAGTTGGGCAGGCCGAGCGCGGTGTCCTGGGCGGCGGGGGGCGGTGCGGTGACGTCGGCCGCCCGGCGGGTGTCGGCGGTGGGTGCGCCCTTGCCGACGTACGGCACCGAGTAACAGCGCGGTCCGCCGGTGGCGTCGTAGACCGGGGTGTCCTTGCCGGGGACGTACTTCCCCTTCGAGGGAACGGACTTGACCGTCACATGCAGTCCGGGCTCGTTCGTTCCCTTGCCGAGCGCCTTGTCCATGGCGGGTACGAAGCCGGCGACCGTACGCAGCGTGCAGGGGAAGGAGTCGGCGTACTTCGCGAGGAGTTCGAGGGTGGGCCGGCCGGAGGAGGAGAGCCGGATGAGGTTCTCCTTGTTCTCCCGCAGGAAGGAGGTGACATCCCGCGCGGAGGCGGTGGTGGTGCCGTACAGCGCGGCGAGCCGCGCCTCCTGTTCGGCGATGGTCCCGCTCGTGGTGGTGGCGTCGGTGAGGGCGTCGAGCACGTCCGGGGCCGCGTCCGCGTAGAGCGTGCTCACCTTGACGAGCTGCTTGATGTCCTCGTTGAGCGTGGGGAGTTGGGGGTTGAACTTCTTCAGGTGCCCGTCCAGCGTGGTCAGCGTCTCACCGAGTTTCTCGCCGCGCCCTTCGAGCGCCTGCGATACGGCGCTCAGCGTCGCGGAGAGCTTCTCGGGCTTCACGGCGGTCAGCAGCGGCAGGACGTTGTCCAGCACCTCTTCCAGCTCGATGGCGTTGCTGGAGCGGTCCTGCGGGATCACCGCACCGGCGCTCAGGGGCCGCGCGGAGGGGACGCGGGGCGGGACGAGGGCGACGAACCGCTGGCCGAAGAGGGTGGTGGGGAGCATCTGCGCGGTGACGTCGGCGGGGACGTGCTCCAGCTTGTCCCGGTCGATGGCCAGGGTGAGGCGGGCCCCCTCACCGTCGGTGGCGATGGATCTGACCTGGCCGATGACGACCCCGCGCAGCTTCACATCGGCGTTGTCGTGCATCTCGTTGCCGACCGGTCCGGTGCGGACGGTGACGGTGGCGTCGTCGGTGAACTCCTTGTCGTACACGGCGACCGAGACCCACACCAGGAGGGCGGGGACCAGGAGGAAGACGACCCCGGCGGCTCTGCGGCGGGCGGTCCGTACTCCGCGTGGACTCATCAGCCGGCCACCTTCACCGTCGTCGTGGCGCCCCAGATGGCGAGCGAGAGGAAGAAGTCGGTGACGCTGATCAGCACGATCGCGTTGCGCACCGACCGGCCCACGGCCACGCCCACCCCGGCGGGGCCGCCGGTGGCGTGGAAGCCGTAGTAGCAGTGGGCGAGGATCACCAGCACGCTGAAGATCAGCACTTTGAGCACCGACAGCAGCACGTCGTCCGGGGAGAGGAAGAGGTTGAAGTAGTGGTCGTAGGTGCCCGCCGACTGCCCGTTGAAGAGGATGGTGATGTAGCGGGAGGCGAGGTACGAGGAGAGCAGGCCGATCGCGTACAGCGGGATGATCGCGACGACGCCGGCGATGATCCGGGTGGTGACGAGGTAGGGCATGGAGCGCACGCCCATCGCTTCGAGGGCGTCGACCTCCTCGTTGATCCGCATCGCGCCGAGCTGCGCGGTGAAGCCGGCGCCGACGGTGGCGGAGAGGGCGAGTCCGGCGACCAGGGGGGCGATCTCCCGGGTGTTGAAGTAGGCGGAGATGAACCCGGTGAACGCCGAGGTGCCGATCTGGTCGAGCGCCGCGTACCCCTGGAGGCCCACGACCGTGCCGGTGAAGAGGGTCATGGCGACCATCACGCCGATGGTGCCGCCGATCACGCCGAGGCCGCCGCTGCCGAAGGCGACCTCGGCCAGCAGCCGCTGCACCTCCTTGAGGTAGCGGCGCAGGGTGCGCGGGATCCAGAGCAGGGCCCGTACGTAGAAGGTGAGTTGGTCGCCCGATCGGTCGAGCCGGCTGAGCATCGCCATCTGCCTCAGCCCCCCTTCGCGGGGACGATCTGGAGGTAGATCGCCGTGATGACCATGTTCACGAAGAACAGCAGCATGAAGGTGATGACGACGGACTGGTTGACCGCGTCGCCGACGCCCTTGGGGCCGCCTCGCGGGTTCAGGCCGCGGTGGGCGGCGACGATGCCCGCGATGAAGCCGAAGATGAGGGCCTTGAACTCGCTGACGTAGAGGTCGGGCAGCTGGGCCAGGGCGGAGAAGCTGGCGAGGTAGGCGCCCGGGGTGCCGTCCTGCATGATCACGTTGAAGAAGTAGCCGCCGAGCGTGCCGACCACCGAGATCAGGCCGTTGAGCAGGACGGCGACGAGCATGGTGGCCAGGACCCGGGGGACGACCAGGCGCTGGATGGGCGAGACGCCCATGACCTCCATCGCGTCCAGCTCCTCGCGGATCTTGCGGGAGCCGAGGTCGGCGCAGATCGCGGAGCCCGCGGCGCCGGAGATGAGGAGCGCCACGATGATGGGGCTGGCCTGCTGGATCACGGCGAGGACGCTGGCGCCGCCGGTGAAGGACTGGGCGCCGAGCTGCTGGGTGAGCGAGCCGACCTGGAGGGCGATGACCGCGCCGAACGGGATCGAGACGAGGGCGGCGGGCAGGATCGTGACGCTGGCGACGAACCAGAACTGCTCGATGAACTCGCGCAGTTGGAAGGGCCTGCGGAAGACGGCGCGGCCCACCGCGATACCGAGCGCGAACAGCTTCCCGGTCTCCCGCAGGGGGGCGAGCAGCCGGCTGGGGCGCCGCTGCTCGGGGGCCTTGGAGAGGGCCGTCGCGGGTCTCCCGGGCGGCTCGGGCGGCTCCGGCGGTCGCACCGGCATCGGGGCGGTCACGCTCGCGCACCCCCCGCGGCCGGGGCGTAGCTGTCGAGGATGGCCCTGCGGGCGGCCTCCGGCAGCTGGCCCATCATCGCCATGACCCGCTCGCGGCGGCGCAGCGCCCCCTGGCGTACGGGCATCCCGGGCGAGGGTTCCAGCTGCGGGACGACGCTGCGGGGTACGGCGGCCGTGCGGGGGAAGCCCGCGGCGTCGCTGAGCTGCTGCTCGGCGGCGAGGGTGGCGGCGTCCTTCTCCTCCGACATCCCGATGGGCCCCTCACGGCGTCCGGCGAGGAACTGGGAGACGACCGGGGTGTCACTGGTCAGGAGCACCTCGCGCGGCCCGAAGGTGACGAGGTTGCGGCAGAACAGCATCCCCATGTTGTCGGGGACGGTCGCCGCGATGTCGAGATTGTGGGTGACGATCAGCATCGTCGCGTCGATCTGCGCGTTGAGGTCGATGAGGAGCTGCGAGAGGTACGCGGTGCGCACGGGGTCGAGTCCGGAGTCCGGTTCGTCGCAGAGGATGATCTGCGGGTCCAGGACGAGGGCGCGGGCCAGGCCGGCGCGTTTGCGCATGCCGCCGGATATCTCGCCCGGGAGCTTCCCCTCGGCGCCGAGCAGCCCGACGACGTCGATCCGCTCCATGACGATGCGGCGGATCTCGGATTCCTTCTTGCGGGTGTGTTCGCGCAGCGGAAAGGCGATGTTGTCGAAAAGGGACATCGAGCCGAAGAGAGCCCCGTCCTGGAACATGAGGCCGAAGAGCTTGCGCGTCTCCATGATGTCGCGCTCGGAGCTGTTCACCATGTCGACGCCGTTGATGAGGACGCGTCCCTGTTCCGGCTTCAGCAGTCCGATGATGGATTTCAGGAACACGGTCTTTCCGGTGCCGGAAGGACCGAGCATGACACTCACTTCACCGGCGGGCAGGGTGAGGCTGACGTCCTGCCAGATGTTCTGCTTGCCGAAGGACTTCGTCAGGCCTTCGACGACTACTTCGATTCCCATCGGTCCTCCTTCGAAGTGGTGGTGACCAAAGTCATCTGTCGGCGCTCCGGCTGTCGGAAATCGGTGAACGCGGTACTGGGTGGATCACTTGTCACTCGGTGACAAACACGCTTCCGAGCCGCCCAGCTGGGACGCTACGGCTCGGTAACCTGACTTCGCAATACTGGATACGGAACTTTCTGACGCGCGATCGAACCGCCTCGATTTCTTGTTTCCGAGTGAGTGATCGGCGTGCCAAACCTGTTAATCGATGATGAGTTTCCGGCGGGGCGGCCGGCGTCCTCGCGTGCCGAAGAGCCCTTCCGGCCGGGCGAGGGACCGGAAGGGCCGCGGAGGTCGGTTCACCTCACCGGCAGCGCGGTCACCGCTCGGGGTCCGGCACCTTCGGCGGGCAGTCGGGGCCGTCCGGGTTGGTCGCCACGCAGAGCGGTGCCTGCGTCATCTTGGTGTAGTTGTCGGCCTTCTTGCCGACGCTGGAGATGGCCGAGGTGAAGAGCGGGTCGAGGTTCTCGCCGACGCCGCACCCCTTGAACGGCGGGATGTGCGCGTGGCCGGTGAGGTTTCCGCCGTACGCCACGAGGTAGCCGGCCGGCGGGTAGCTCTGGCCGTATCCCTTCAGGACCTGCTCGAAGGGCCGTTCCGTGCGGCAGTCCGGGCCCACGTCCAGCGGTACGCCGTTCACCTCCACGTCGTACAGGCGCATGGAGAGCTGGGCGGTGACCGTGGATTCCTCGGGGTAGGTCGGGGTGTTGGTGACCGTGTGGGTCTGGACGACGGCCGGCGGGCCCACCTGTTCCAGCACCATCGTGGCGGTCGTCGGCATGAACCCGTAGCTGAGGAAGGTCGCCTTCGTGGGCGGGAGCTGCCGTTTGCCCTCGTGCTCGAACTCCACCTCGGAGGTGACGTCGACGGTCGAGGCGCAGGAGTCGTTGATGTACCGCTTGTTCAGGACCACCTTCATGAACGCGGGGCCCAGCGCCACGGCCCCGTCCAGCTTCACGGCGTTGGCGTACCCGGCGGCGTACGTCTCCGCCGTGGTCATCACCCACTCGGGCGGGATCTCGATCGGGCAGCTCCCGGGGTCCTCGTCGTCGAGCGCTTCGAGCCGTGCCTCGGTGAGGTCGTCGATCTTGCGGTGGGCGTCCGGGTCGAGCCCGGGGGCCGGCCGGGCCGGTGTCGCGGGTGGTTCGGCCGGGTCCTCGCCGGGGGCGGGGTCCTCCGGGGCGGGGGCCGTCGGGCCGGCGCCGTCGCGGACGGTGATGCGGGCGAGCGGGCGCTCCTCGTCGGCGTCGGGCTCGCAGGCGACGGTGAGCCCCGGCGGCGAGGTGGGGGCGCCGTCCCGGGTGAAGGAGGCGAAGGTGAGGCCGAGTCCGGCCGGTGCGATCGTCGCGTGTCCGGGGGTGCCGAACGTGACGGTGGGTACGTCGCCGGTGGCGGCGAGCACCACGCCGCCCTGTCCCCTGCCCTGCCCCCCGCCCTCGCCTTCGCCTCCGCCCTCATCTTCGTCCTCCGTCGGCAGGGTGACCTCGGGGGCTTCGAGCCGGCGCCAGGAGGCGTCGGCGGTGTGTTCGCCGACGGTGTTGCGTACGGTCAGCTCGGCGACGGCCGACATGGTGGCCGCCTCCACGGCCGTGAACTGCGTCAGGGCGGAGCGTCGCAGCGCCACCTCGACGGAGACGTCCCCGGGGCGGATCTCCTCCCCCGTCCGGGCCGAGGCGGGCAGTAGCGCCCGTACCGCGACGTCCGCCTTCTCCGCGCCGGAGGGGAACTGGCACGTATAGGCGATGGTGACCTCGGCCGTCTGGTCGGCTGCCACCGATTCGGCGCTCGGGATGAGCGCGGTGGCGACGACGAGCGCCCCGCCCACGGCGAGGTGGAGGGGGCGTCTCGCCGCGGCGCGTGCATCGAGGGTCATGCGGATGGTGTCCTTCCGGCGCGCGCGGGCCCATCGGTTCGATGGCTGCGAAATGGGGTCCACTTCTCGGCAACGGCCTTTCGGTGGCCTGGGAACGGTCCACCTACCGACCGGTACGCTACGCACACCGCCGACGCCCTGGGAAGAGCCGGGAATTCCGCCGTTCCCCGGGAACGCCTTTTTTGGCAGGCGATGACAATTCCGTACCGGCGAACCTGTCGGTGAGTGAGTGATTCATCGGTGGGTGAGTGAGTTCGGGCGCACGCGGGTGCCCGGCCGCCGGACCGTACGGCCGGGCACCACGCTCATGCGCCGGTCACGACCGGCCGGGTTCAGCCGCTGATGACGGGGGACGCGCCGGAGGCCGTGTTGGCGATGGTGTAGAGGCCCTGGAAGCCGGCGGTCGTGCCGACGATGCCGCAGCCGCCGCCGACCTTGTTGGCGATGGTCAGCGTGAGACCGCCGCCCGCCGTGTTCAGCGTGCCGTTGCTCCCGCCGGTGCTCGGGTTGTTGTACTTGGCCGCCACCTTGCCGGTGACGTCGAAGGTGCACGGGCCCAGCAGGCTGCTCCCGGTCACCTTCGCCTTGATCGCCCGGATCTCGCCGGTCACCTGGCCGGTGGAGTTGGTGCCGGCGCCCGCCGCGTAGTCGAGCCCCCAGATCTGCCAGGGAACCGTGGTGGTCACGGTCCACGTCGAGCTGAACGGTCCGGTGCAGGGCGAGTTGAACGAGATCGCCGAGATGGACGCGAGCTGTGCCGGGGAGCCGGCCACGGGGGACGTGGGGGCGGAGCCCGACGCCGCGGAGGTCGCACACTGGATCTTGTTGCCGTTGTTGTCGGTCAGGACGGTCACGCCGGCGCTGCCGGTGAAGGCGCCGGTCGGCGTGATGGTCCAGCTGGCCGGCGCGGCCACGGCCGACGGAACGGCCAGGGCGACGGATGCCACGGCGGCACCGATCGCGGTCAGTACACCGGATCGCTTGATCATGGAATTACTCCCTTTTCTTGTCCCGTTGGGGATACGAGTGGACGTGCGCACGGGAATTCCGGGCGACACGCTTCGAACTGGACTGGAGAAGGCGCGGCTCTCTTTCAGGGCCGGTTTTCCGTCAGGAGTGATCAGGCGGCTGTCGCACCACCTCCTTCTTCCGGTTCCGTCATGCCCCCGGGGGAATGCGGGGCGTGGACCGCTACCGCACCGCGGAGTGCCAGAATTCCGACAGCTTCCGGCCCGCGTCCGGTGCCAGGCCGGCCGGGTCGTAGGGGCTGCCGAAGTAGGTCGAGGTGTCGTCGAGCGTCACGCTGTTCTTCCCGGCGGCCGACGGGAGACCGGTCTTGAGGTTCACCGCCCAGTCCAGGAGTCCGGCTCCGCAGCCGCTCGCCCCGGGGACGGCGAACGCGGCATCACCCTGGTCCGCGCCGGAGAAGGTGTACCGGCCCATCTCGCCCTCGTCGTCACGGGTTCCGTCGGCCGCGAACCGCTCCAGCGAGAGGGACGGCGCGTTCAGGTTCCGCGGCTTGAGCAGCACGGGGTTGGCGGTGGTGCCGATGTAGCACTTGTCACCGAGGAACGGGTTCTTGAGGTGGATGCGGACCGGGATGGTGAGAATGGGCTCACCGGTGGAGAAGGACGCCGCCATGTCGAAGTCCTTCGGCGCACCGGCGGGTTCGATACTGGCCGTGATCCGGTTGAGGTTGTTGTCCGTCAACTGGCGGCAGATCGCGGTGACGAAGGGGACGGAGCTGGGGCACATCAGCCCGAGCAGCCCTCCGGGGACCTCGGCCGGGTCGGCGGTGAGCGCTCCCCCAGGGGGTGCGACCAGGGTGTTGGTGCCGTCGCTGTGCTGAACGACGCCGAGTTGCAGATCACTGTTGCCGGTGGGGACCTGACTCTTGCCGAGGGTGATGGAGCCGGTGACCGAACTCGACGCGATACAGGTGGCGACATCGGTGATGCCGTCCGCCGCGAGCATGGCGGGCGCGTCCACCGGGCAGCGGTCGAACGGCGCCCAGTCACCGTTGAGCTGGGTCGCCGCGGTGGCCGAGCCGGTGGAGAGCACGGCGCTGAACGCGGTGAGCGCCGCGAGCATTCCGACACGGGTGCGGTTGGAAACGGATCTCATGTCATCCCCTCTGATGAGCCGCTACATTGCGGCCTCGTGCGCGAAGTCGACCGGTTCTCCGACGCATGCCCGCACCGCGACGAAGTCGTCGGCAGTGGTGGAGCCGCGGGGTGGACCCGGGGGAGAAGGATCTGAGCGTCCAATTTCGGGCAGATTTCGCGACCGAATTGAATGAAGCGTGATGTTACTCGCGGGAAACACAGCGACACAATCCGTCCGTCCAAGAATTTTTGTGCGGCCCTGTTTTTGATCCGTAAATGAGTAACCGGGGGTCACCCCCTTATCAAGGAATGCGCATCCGGCACCACCGAAATGCTGACCGGCCACCGGCACCCGGCCTCCGCCGGCCGCCGGGACGGGCCTCGGCGCGGTGTCGCCACCCTTGTCACCACCGGAGCAGGCGGCTGAAATTCATTGTCCGAAAGTGCGTAGTACCGCCCGACCTGCACGGAAGTCCCACCGCGCGGACACGATGCGTGCCCCCTGCACTCCGATCTTGTCCAAGTGGTGTGCAGTGCCTGTTCCTTGGTCTATCTTCGTCGCGGACTTGGTATGCACCCTGTCGGTTCGTGGGAGCGCTTTCCCTCACCGTCTCACCCCCACCACCGGGCGCCGAGAGCAGAGGGGACATGGCATGGCACACCTCATACAGCCGTTGGACACCGATGACCCCCTGGGGCCGCTCCCCCAGGAATTCGCCGCGATCATGCGGCCCGAACTTCCCAGCCTCATCAAGGAAATCGGCGTGGAGGTCACCCGCGCCTATCCGGAATACGCCCGGCTGCTGGACGGCCCGAACGGCCAGGCCATCCGTGTGGGCGTGGAGCAGAGCCTGGCCTCCTTCGTCGACCTGGTGGCCGAGCCCACCACCTCCACCACGGTGCGGGACGACATGTGCCGGCGCTTCGGGCGGTTCGAGGCGTACGAGGGCCGGACCATGGACACCCTCCAGGGCGCCTACCGGCTCGGCGCGCGGGTGGCGCTGCGACGGGCCAAGAAGGTGGGGCAGAGCTACCACCTCTCGCCCACCTTGATGCTCAGCTTCGCCGACGCGCTCTTCGCCTACGTCGACGAGCTGGAATCGCTCTCCCGCGAGGGGTTCCTGGAGGTGCAGTCGCAGTCCGGGGAGCAGAGCGAGGCGCTGCGCCGGCGCCTGCTCCACCTCATCCTCGCGGGGCGCCCCGCGCCCCGGAGCGCCATCGCCGACCTGTGCGAGCAGACCGGCTGGACGCTGCCCGACGAGGTCACCCTGGTCGCCGTCCGCGCCCCGGCCGCGCTGGACCGCCTCAGCGCGGACCGGGACATCCTCCTCGATCTCAGCCACCCGCAGCCGCACCTGCTCATCCCCGGCCCCCTGGACGACGCGCGAAGATCCATGCTGGAACAGGCCCTGTCGGCCGGCCACGCGGCGATCGGGCTGACCGTCCCGACCGCCCTGGCCTGCGACTCCATCCGCTGGGCCCGCCGGGTGCTGGAGCTCGTCGACTCCGGCGTGATCGACGGCGCCCCGCTGATCCGCTGCGAGGACCACCTCATCACCCTGTGGCTGCTCTCCGACCCCGCCCTGCTGGACCAGCTCGCCCAGCGGGAACTGGCCGCCGTGGCCGGCATCAGCACCTCCCGCCGCGAGCGGCTGGTCGAGACGCTGCGGATCTGGCTGGACACCCGTGGCACGGCTGCCCAGATGGGCGAACTGCTCGATGTGCACCCGCAGACCGTGCGCTACCGGATGCGCAGCCTGGAGACCATCTTCGGTGATCAACTCGTCGACCCGGAAAGCCGTTTCGCGACCGAGGCCGTGCTGCGCGCGCTGCGGCTGCGCGCCCGCTCGGCCGGCACACCCCCCTGATCCCGATCACATCCGGCGCGACGGGTCAACTTACCCGCGCGTAAGGGGAAATAGACGGTCACTCCCAAACGGTTGCGACACGGAGACGTATCCGACGAGAAACCCGGAACCGCGTCCCGTACACAAGGAGGAGTCCGCCGCTCATCCCGCGGCGGCACTCATGTACCGCCTCCTGGCCAACCATCCGAGAGGGAACGCCCCATGACCGCCTCGCACCTCCTCGTACCCGTGCCGATCCCGGACCGGGTCGCCGCACTGATCGGCTCGTGCATCCCGTCACACATCCTGGACGCGGAGTTCGAAGCCGACTGCGCGGCCCGCGAGGTCCGCAGGTTCCGGGGGCCCCGGCTGGGCATCGAGGACCAGGCCGACCGGGAGCAGGCGCTGTCCGAACTGGCCCGCGCCAACAAGATCCTGGCCGCTCACCACCCCCGGCTGGCGGTGGGTCCCGGCTCGTTCTCCTGACCCGGCCCCGGCGCCCCGGACCGCTTGCGGTGCGCCGCCGCTCCCCTTACCTTACTCCAAAGTAAGTTGACCCTGGAGTAAGGATTTGGCGTGGACGGCAACAGCGTGGATGGCGTGAGCAAGGGCGGGGCATCCGGCATGAGCGGCGGCGACCTTACCCACGACCTGTCCCGGCTCGACTTCGCGGCCGTCTCGCCCGAGGAGTTCGCCCGGATCGTCAAGGGGCTGTCCGCCCGTCAGCTCGGTGAGGTCCTGCACGGCGACCTGCGCGCCCGGGTGCTCGGCGAGGTCTTCGGCCGGATGAAGCAGCAGTTCCGGCCCGAGGCGGCCGGTGCGCTCACCGCGCTCATCCGCTGGAAGATCACCGGCGAGAGCGAGGAGGTCTACGAGACCGCCATAGCCGACGGCGCCTGCGAGGTCACCCGGGGCCGCTCCTCGGGCGAGCCCCGCACGACCCTCGTCATCAAGGACGCGGAGTTCCTCAAGCTCGTCTCCGGCAACGGCAATCCGGTGACCATGTTCATGACGCGCAAGCTGAAGGTGGCCGGGGACGTCGGCCTGGCCTCGGGGCTGACCCGCTACTTCGACATCCCGAAGGCCTGAGCCCATGAGCTTCTTCTCGCTGGCACTGACCGAGGAACAGCAGGACCTGCGCAACTGGGTGCACGGCTTCGCCGCCCAGGTGGTCCGCCCGGCGGCCGCCGAATGGGACGCCCGGGAGGAGACCCCCTGGCCCGTCATCCAGGAGGCCGCCCGGATCGGTCTGTACGGATTCGAATCGCTCGCCGACCTCTACGGCGACCCCACCGGGCTCTCCCTCCAGATCGCCAACGAGGAGTTGTTCTGGGGCGACGCGGGCATCGGCATGGCCCTGTTCGGCACCTCGCTCGCCGTCGCCGGAATCTTCGCCTCCGGCACCCCCGACCAGCTCGCCGAGTGGGTGCCGCAGTGCTACGGCGACGAGAACGACCCGAAGGTCGCCGCCTTCTGCGTCTCCGAACCCCAGGCCGGATCGGACGTCTCCGCGATGGCGACCCGGGCCCGCTACGACGAGGCGGCCGACGAGTGGGTCCTGACCGGGCAGAAGGCGTGGATCACCAACGGCGGCATCGCCGAGATCCATGTCGTCGTCGCCTCGGTCGACCCGTCGCTCGGCTCCCGCGGCCAGGCGGCGTTCATCGTCCCGCCCGGCACGAAGGGCCTGACGGCGGGCCGCACGGTCAAGAAGCTGGGC
Source organism: Streptomyces sp. NPDC007346 (assembly GCF_040703535.1). NCBI lineage: Bacteria > Bacillati > Actinomycetota > Actinomycetes > Kitasatosporales > Streptomycetaceae > Streptomyces > Streptomyces sp. NPDC007346. The sequence goes on along the minus strand of NZ_JBEYKR010000013.1, from coordinate 23,593 downwards.
CTGCGCGCCTCGCACACGGCGGACCTCTTCCTCGACGACGTACGCGTCCCCGGCCACTGCCTGCTCGGCGGGAAGGAGAAGCTGGAGGCCCACCTCGCCCGCGCCCGGGAGGGCTCGGCGGCCAAGGGCCAGGCGGCGATGGCGACCTTCGAGGTGAGCCGCCCGACCGTCGCGGCCCAGGCGCTGGGCATCGCGCGGGCCGCGTACGAGTACGCGCTGGAGTACGCCGGTGAGCGCGAGGCGTTCGGCAGGCCGATCATCGAGAACCAGTCGGTCGCCTTCGCCCTGGCCGACCTCCGTACCGAGATCGAAGCCGTACGCCTGCTGATCTGGCAGGCCGCCTGGATGGCCCGCAACGACCGGACCTTCGACGCGGGCCAGGGCTCCATGTCCAAGCTGCGGGCGGGCGAACTGGCGGTCGCGGCGACGGAGAAGGCGGTCCAGATCCTCGGCGGGGCGGGCTACAGCCGGGAGCATCCGGTGGAGCGGATGTACCGCGACGCCAAGATCTACACCATCTTCGAGGGGACCAGCGAGATCCAGCGGCTGGTCATCGCGCGGGCGATCTCGGGGCGTCACATCCGCTGACGGGCGCGGTCGCTCCGCCCCCGCACCCGTCGGCCCCGGCAGCGGCCCCGGTGGGGCCGTCAGGGATAGTGGCCGTCCATCCGTTCGCTCATCCGGAGAATCCATGACCGCCCCTACCGGTACCCGCCGCTCCTCGCTCCTCCTCGTCACCGATCTCGGCTACGAGGCGCGCGGGCGCCGCTACTGCGACGAGGACATCTTCCTCGCCTCCCGGCTGCGCGAGGAGTTCGACGTCGCGCTCTGCCACCCCCGGGACGCGGCCGCGCTGCTGGACCGGTTCGACCTCGCCCTCGTACGCAACAGCGGGCCGGTCCTGCACTACCGGGAGGCGTACGAGGCGTTCCGCGCCCGCGCCCGGGAGCTGCGGGTGCCGGTCTGCAACCCGCTGGACGGGCGCGGCGACATGGCGGGCAAGGAGTACCTGGTCGAGCTGGGCCGGGCCGGGTTCCCGGTGATCCCGACGGTGGACCGGGCGGCGGATCTGGGGCTGCTGCCCAAGGCCCGGGAGTACGTGGTCAAGCCGAAGCTGGGGGCGGACTCGGTCGGGCTGCGGTTCGTCGCGGAGGCGGAGGTCGGGGCCGAGCTGGAGCGGGAGGCGGAAGGAGCCCTGCTCGTGCAGCCGCGGATCGACTTCCGCCACGAGGTGTCCTTCTACTTCGTGGACCACGACTTCCAGTACGCGCTGTACGCGCCGGATCCGGAGCGGCGGTGGGTGCTGGAGCCGTACGCGGCCGACGCGGCCGACCTGGCGTTCGCGCGGCGCTTCGTCGAGTGGAACTCCCTCGACCACGGTATCCAGCGGGTCGACGCCTGCCGTACGGCCGAGGGCGAGCTGCTGCTCGTGGAACTGGAGGACCTCAATCCGTACCTCTCGCTCGACCGGGTGGGCCAAGAGGCCCGGGAGGCGTTCGTCGCGCGGCTGAAGCGGTCGCTGGCCTCGCTGGCCGGCTGACCCCCGTCCGGACTGTCCCCGCATGCGGGGGGCGGGGGCCGGTGTGAGGGTGCAGACGTGACCACTGCCAGCGAGCAAGCCCCCGCCGCGCAGAGTGCCGCCGCGCCGCCGCCCGTCCTGGACCGGCGGCGGCGCAACATCATCTTCGCCACCATCGTGCTCGGCATGCTGCTGGCGGCGCTGGACCAGACGATCGTGGGCACGGCCCTGCCGACGATCGTCTCGGAGCTGGGCGGCGCCGAGCACATGTCGTGGGTGGTCACCGCGTATCTGCTCGCCGAGACGGTCGCCACCGTCCTGGTCGGCAAGTTCGGCGACCTGTTCGGGCGGAAGCTGGTCTTCCAGATTTCGGCGATCGTCTTCATCACCGGCTCGTTCCTGTGCGGTCTCGCCTCGGACATGCTGCTGCTGATCATCTGGCGCGGTATGCAGGGCATCGGCGCGGGCGGGCTGATGGTCACGTCGATGGCGCTGATCGCGGACGTGATCCCGCTGCGCGAGCGGGGCAAGTACCAGGGTGCGATCGGGGCGGTGTTCGGCATCTCGACGGTGATCGGGCCGCTGCTCGGCGGGCTGTTCACCGACCACCTGACCTGGCGCTGGGCGTTCTACGTCAACGTGCCGATCGCGATCGTGGTGGTGATCGCCGCCGCCCGCAACATCCCGTCGGTGAAGGCCGCCGGACGGCCGGTCATCGACTACTCCGGCATCGCCCTGGTCGCCGTCGGGGCGAGTGCGCTGATCCTCGCGACGAGCTGGGGCGGGAACGAGTACGCCTGGGGCTCCCCCATGATCATCGGGCTGTTCGTCGCCGGGATCGTCGCGCTGGCGCTGTTCTGCCGGGTGGAGACGCGGGCGAGGGAACCGATGCTGCCGATGCGGCTGTTCCGGAACCCGGTGTTCACCGTCTGCTCGATCCTCAGCTTCATCGTGGGTTTCGCGATGCTCGGCTCGATGATCTTCCTGCCGACCTACCTCCAGTACGTGGACGGGGACTCGGCGACGCTCTCGGGCGTGCGGACCCTGCCCCTGGTCGCCGCCCTGCTGGTCGCCTCGATCTTCAGCGGCACGGTGGTCAGCAAGACCGGCCGCTACCGCGTCTTCCCCATCGTCGGGACGCTGATCATGGCGGCCGGTCTTTTCCTCCTCTCCCGGATGGGCCCCGAGAGCGGGGTGTGGGTGGAGTCGCTCTACATGGTGGTGCTGGGGCTCGGGATCGGGCTCGCCATGCAGGTGCTGACGATCGCCGTGCAGAACACCGTCGAGTACGCGGACCTGGGTACGGCGACCTCGGGCGTGACGTTCTTCCGTACGCTCGGCAGCGCCTTCGGCACGGCCGTGTTCGGGACGATCTACGCCAACGCCCTCAAGCCCAACCTCACCGACGGGGTCGCGCAGGCGGTGGCGGCGGGCGGTGACCCCGCGACGCTGGCCGGTGCGTCGCAGAGCCCGCAGGCGCTGCACGCGCTGCCCGCCGCCCAGGTGGAGCCACTGGCCCAGGCGTACGCGCAGACGCTGCACACCGTGTTCCTCTGGACGGTTCCGGTGGCGCTCATCGGCTTCGTCGTCGCGCTGTTCCTCAAGGAGGTGAAGCTGCGGGACTCGGCCCGGCTCGCGTCGACGGACATGGGTGACGGCTTCGCCCAGCCCGGCAGCGGCGACTCCGAGAAGCTCCTGGAGACCGCGGTCGCCACGATCCTGCACGGCGCCGGCCCGGACACGGCCCGGCGGATCGTCGCCGGGTCCGACACGCGGCTGGACATGGCGGGGGCCTGGGCGGTGATGCAGGTGGACCTCTTCACCCGGCTGGTCGGCCACGCGGGCCTGCGGCTGATCGCGGCCCGGCACCGCCTCCCGCCGGAGGTGCTGGTCCCCGTCTTCGACCGGATGATCGAGGAGGGCTTCCTCACCGGGGACGGCCGCCTCTTCTCCCATACGGCGGCGGGCCTGCGCGAGGCGAGGGTGATCACCGACGCCTGGGGCCGCTGGCTCAACGAGCGGCTCGACGAGGACGGGGCCCGGCCCGACGACACCCAGCTCCGCGCCACCGTGGACGTGATCGCGAAACGGCTCCTGGCCGAGGACCTGGCCCAGGAGCTGTCGCCGGCGCCGCACCCGGGCGGTTCGACGCGGGTGGGGGCGCCGGCCTGACTCCCCGCGTCAGACGTGGTCCCAGGACCGGGGGCGGGTCTGCGCCTCCCACTCCGTACGGAGCAGAGCGAGGAGCGCGTTGTCGTGGCGGCGGCCCCGGTGCAGGCAGGAGGAACGGCGTACGCCCTCCTGCGTGAAACCCGCTCCCCGGCCACACGCCGATCTCCTGGGCGGCGACCGGGTCGGCGCGCCAGTGCTGGATCAGCTCGGCGTCGTCCGGCTCGACGGGGGTGAAGGCCACGTGCTCGCCGCACCAGAATCGTTCCCGCGCGGCGTACGGCGCGGCTTCGTCGTCGTTCATGCGCGGATCGTACGGGCCTGTCCGCCCTGGTGGGAAAGGGGTTTCGGGGCCGGCTCCCACGGTCGGGCTCAGTCGACGAAGACCGCCGTCGCGTAGACCCAGGCGCCCTCGTGGCGGGCGAAGCGGCTCTGCTCGTGGAGGGAGTCGGGGCGCCCGCCGTCGGTGTAGTGGGCGCGGAAGGTGACGGTCCCGCTGGTGTGGAAGGCGCTGCCCTCGGTGGTGCCCAGGATCTCCAGGCCCGTCCAGCGCATCGCGGGGTCGAAGTCGACGCCGGGCGGCCGGGTCTCCGGGTGCCAGGTGCGCAGCAGGTAGGCCGCGTCCTGGACGACGAAGGCCGCGTACCGGGAGCGCATCAGTGCCTCGCAGGTCGGGGCGGCGGCGCTGCCGGAGTGGAAGCGGCCGCAGCACTCCCCGTACGTCGCGCTCAGGCCGCAGGGGCAGGGCGAGGCGGGCGTGATGCGCGGGGCCTGCGGGGCGGCGGGCTGCCGGGGGCGGGAGGAGCGTCGTGACATGGCTCCATTGTGACCCGCACCGGCTCGGCGCCCCCGCCCCGGTACACCCTGCGCCCCGCCTCGCCCCCGCCCTCGCCCCCGCCCGCGCGCCCGCCCCCGCGCTCAGTGCGCTGCCGCGAAACGGCGGCGGTACTCCGTGGGCGTCAGCCCCGTACGGCGGCGGAGCTGGGTGCGCAGGGTGGTCGCGGTGCCCAGGCCGCTGGTGCGGGCGATCACGTCGAGACGGTCCTCGCCGCGCTCCATGAGGCGGCAGGCCAGCGTGGTCCGCTGCTCGGTCAGCCAAGCCAGCGGGGTGGTGCCGAGCTGGGCCCGGAAGCGGCGGTGGAGGGTGGCAGGGCTGACGGCCGCGCGGGCGGCGAGGCCGGACACGTCCAGGCCCTCGGCCAGGTGTTCGGCGGCCCAGGCGAGGAGCGGGGCGAGCGAGGCGTCGGCGGCCTCGGGCAGCGGGTGCTCGATGAACTGGCGCTGGCCGCCGTCCCGGTGCGCCGGATGGACCAGCCTCCGGCTGACGGCCGCCGCGATCTCGGCCCCGTGATCGGCGCGGATGAGGTGGAGGCCGGTGTCCAGGGCGGCGGCGCTGCCCGCCGCGGTGATCACCTGCCCGTCGTCGACGAAGAGTACGTCGGGCCGGAGGCCCACCTGCGGGTACCGGGCGGTGAAGGTCTCCGCCCAGCGCCAGTGCGTGGTCGCGCGTCTGCCGTCCAGGACGCCCGCCGCGGCGAGCGTGAACGTCCCCGTGCAGAAGCTGACCAGCCGGGCGCCCCGAGCGGCGGCGCGCCGGATCGCCGCCAGGACCTCCGGGACGGGGTCCTCCAGCGGATCGGGCCGGTTGGGGACGATGACGGTGTCGGCGCGGTCGACGGCTTCCAGCCCGGACACGTCGGAGAGCTGGAAGAAGCCCCCGTGCATCGTCACCGCGGGGGTGGGCGAGCAGAGCGTGAAGTCGTACCAGTCGACGGAAAGCTCAGGGCGGCGGAGGCCGAAGAGTTCGGTGGCCACGCCCATCTCGAAGGGGTTGGAGCCGGCCGAGACGATCATGACGACCCGGTGCGAGGATTCTTTCGCCATATGCGATTCGTAGCACTCACACGCGCGGCGGTCCACTGCCGACCATGGGCACATGACCACGGACACGGCACGACCTGCCACCCAACCGATCCTGATCGGCGACGCCCTGGGCTCCTTCGACGCGCTGTGGAGCCCGCGCGTCCTGACCCACGTCAACGACTACGACGTACGCGTCGCCAAGGTCCACGGCGAGCACATCTGGCATGTGCACGAGAACACGGACGAGTTCTTCCTGGTGGTGGAGGGGGTGCTGGACATCGCCCTGCGCGACGGGGAGGACCCGGCGGACGAGCGGGTGGTGACGCTCCCCCGCGGCGCGGTCTTCGTCGTGCCGCGGGGCACGTGGCACCGCCCGCGCTCGGCGGACGGTGCCTCGCTGATGCTCTTCGAGCCCTCCGGTACGTCGACGGTGGGCGACGCCCACGACCCCGTACCGGACCATGTGGACGCGACGACGGGCCACGCGCTCATCCGGTGAGGCGGGGCGGGCTCAGGGCTTGCGGGCGACTCCCGCGTAGCCGGGGATCGGCTCGTCGCCCGGTACGTCGATGACCTCGCCGAGCTCCGGGCGCCAGTCGGCGGAGAGTGTAACGCCCGGATCGACCAGTTCGAGGCCGTCGAAGAAGGCGGTCAGCTCGGCGCGCGAGCGGGGGCGCAGGGTCATCCCGCGCTCCTTGTACATGGCCCGTGCCCGCGCCGCGCCCTCCGGGTTGAAGTCGCCGGTGGTGTGCGAGAGCACCAGGTAGCTGCCGGAGGGGAGCTGGTCGACCAGCTTGTCGACCAGCTCGGCCGCGCCGTCCTCGTCGTCGATGAAGTGCAGCAGAGCCAGCAGGGAGAGGGCGACCGGCTTCTCGAAGTCCAGGATATTTCCGGCCTCGGCCAGGATGGTCTCGGGCTTGCGGGCGTCGGCCTGGATGTACTCGGTGGCGCCCTCGGGGGTGGAGCGGAGCAGGGCCGCCGCGTGGGCGAGGACGATCGGGTCGTTGTCGCAGTAGACGATCCGCGCGTCGGGGGCGTATCGCTGGGCGATCTGGTGGAGGTTCGGCTCGGTGGGTATGCCGGTGCCGATGTCCAGGAACTGGCGTACGCCCCTCTCCGCGAGCCAGCGGGTGGCCCGGTGCATGAACGCCCGGTTGACCCGGGCCATGTCCCGGCCCCGGGCGTCCAGGGCGAGCAGCTGTCGCGCCATCTGTTCGTCGACCGGGTAGTTGTCCTTGCCGCCGAGGAACCAGTCGTACATCCGCGCGGGATGCGGCTTGCTCGTGTCGATCTCGATGGTCTGGGGGTCTTGCCCGGTCATGGCGCGCTCCGTGGGTGGTGGTCGGCGTTCAAGGGGAGGGGGAACACAACGCTGGTAGTGGCCGGGACGAGCCCAACTGCGCCGAGAGGCCGGGTCCTTCGGTGCGGGGACAGCATAAGTGACGGGGCGTCAGGTGAGAAGGAAATCCGCCTGGCCCGCCTTGGCGCCCTGGATGAACGCGGCGATCTCGCCGTTGGAGTAGATGAGCGCGGGGCCGTCCGGATCGGCGGACTGGCGCACCGCGACCCGGCCGTCCGCGAGCTTCATGGCCTCGATGCAGTTGCCCCCGTTGCCGCCGCTCCAGGGCTTGTACCAGCCTTCGGAGCCGAGGTCGGCGGCCGGCATGCCGTTGTATATGTGGTTCATCACAGCTCCTTGCGGAAGTCCCGGAGGATTTCCTTCGTGCGTTGTGCAGTTGCGGCCTGAGCCGCCATCCGGTCCATGACTTCGAGGTAGGAGGCCACCTCGGGCCGGGCGTCGAAGTAGACCGCTCCGGTGAGGTACTCGCTGAAGACCATGTCCGGCAGTTCGGGAATGGCGAACCGGAAGAGGACGAACGGCCCGTAGGTGCCGGGGTGGTGGCCGCTCGTGAACTCCGCTATCTGCAGGGTGACATGGGGCAGGTCGGTGGATTCGAGCAGCTTGTCGATCTGGGCGCGCATCACCTGAGCGCTGCCCACCGGCCGCCGCAGGACGGTCTCGTCCATGATCACCCACAGTCGGGGGGCGTCGTCCTTGGCGAGCAGGGACTGGCGCTCCATGCGCAGGGCCACATGGCGTTCGATGTCCTCGGGCCGGGTCTGGCCGACCGCTCCGGTGCGCATCACGGAGCGCGCGTAGTCCTCGGTCTGGAGCAGCCCGGGGACGAAGTGCGGCTCGTACATGCGCAGCAGGCTCGCGGCGCCCTCCAGGCTGACGTACATGCTGAACCAGTCGGGCAGGACGTCGTGGAACCGCTGCCACCAGCCCGGCTTGTTCGCCTCCTCGGCCAGTTCGACGAAGGCCTCGGCCTCGTCGTCGGCGATGCCGTACTCCTTCAGCAGCAGCTGGACGTAGGGGATCTTGAGGCCGACCTCGGCCGTCTCCATCCTGCGTATCGTCGCGGGAGCGACCCTGAGCACCTTCGCCGCCTGGTCACGGGTCAGGCCGACGCGCTCCCGCAGATCCTGCAGGCGCTTGCCGAGCACGACCTGGCCCACGGTCGGGGCGGACCGCGGTTCGCTCACTTCAGACCTCCCCATGCGCTGTTTTGCGAGCAGTGTGCCACGCGTGCGCCCCCAACGACACAGTCACTCTGGAAATTTCAGAGTGCCCCTTGCCAAGTGTCGGAGACAGGGGGAGAGTTGGCTGTCGAACCAGTTCGCTCAGTCATGACCGCTCCTCACACCGGGGAACGAAGCGTGACGCAGCCCCCACTGTGAGGAATCGGTCGTGGCACCTGGCAGTGCGCTCATCCCCCGGCTCATGGATCTCAGCCCCGGGACGGAAGCGCTCCGTTACTGCTTCGCGCTGCCCGCGCACCCGGAGTCGGTGGCCGGCGCACGGCAGCTGACCCGGGCCCGGCTGGAGGCCTGGAAGCTGGGCGGCGACGTGTACGACGCGGCCGTTCTCATCGTGTCCGAGCTGGTCACCAACGCAGTCGTGCACACCGCGAGCACGCGTGTGGTGTGCGAGCTGCGCTGTCTCGGCAGACGCCTGCGGATAGCCGTGCAGGACCAGGGGCACCAGCCGGGCGGCCCACAACTGCGCCGCTGTTCCGACGACGAGCACGGACGCGGCCTGCTGCTGGTCGACGCGATGAGCAGCTCGTGGGGTTCCCACGACGCCGGGGACGACTCCGGCCGCATCGTGTGGGCGGAACTCCCGCACGGCACGGAGCGGCCATGCTGAGGAACGCGCTGTCCCGGCTGCGCGGCACGCACCGCACGCGCCCGTCGGAGGAACCCCGCGGCGGCCGGGTGCAGTTGTCCCTGCCGCCCTCCATGTCGGCCAGCCTGGGATGCGACGCCGTCGGCGTGCCCGCCCGGCACGGCTTCCGCCTGATGTCCCATCTCCCGCGCACCGGGTGCGTGTTCGCCGACGCGGACCGCTGGTGGTGGATCGTCCCGGCCGGTTCCGACCTGGACCTGGACTGGCCCGAGCAGGTGGTGTACGCCCGGGGCGCCGACGTCCCCGCCGTGCGCCCCCGCCTGATCCACTCGCCGGACAGCCTCACCCCGTACACCCCGCCCATCCCGCTCTTCTTAATGGTCTGCCAGGTGGCGGGAGTCGCCCCGACCTGGGCCAGGAGGAGCGCCGTCCCCGCCCCCTGAGCCGGGGCAGCCTCCTAAGACCGGTCGAGGTAGGCGAGTTGCGGGTGGGCCTCGACGTACCCCTCGACCAGCCGGCGGGCCACCGCGACGGAGTCGACCAGCGGGTGCAGCGCGAAGGCCCGCACAGCCGCCGCCCGCGACCCGCTCTCCGCCGCCTCCAGCACGGCGCGCTCCACGGCCTTCACGGCGGTGACGAGACCGACGGCGTCGTACGGAAGTGGCGTCACGGCCACCGGGTGGGCCCCGTTGGCGTCGACGAGGCAGGGGACCTCCACGACGGCTTCGGCGTCCAGCACCGAAAGGGCCGTACGATTACGGACGTTGAGGATCAGCGAGGTGCGTTCGTCACGGGCGATGGCCCGCATCAGCGCGAGGGCCACCTGCTCGTAGCCGCCGGACTCCAGATCGCTCTCCGCACGCTCCCCCGCCCCCGCCACGTCCCGGTTCTCCGCCATGTACGTGGCCTCACGCTCGGCGCGGGTGCGGTCCCAGGTGGCCAGGGCCGGGGTGCCGGGCTGCCGCATCCGGGCGTAGAAGCCCTCCTGCTGGTCGCGGAGGAAGGCGCCCCGGGTCAGCTCGGCCCGCTGGTAGGCGGCGGTGGCCTCGCGGGCGAAGTAGTAGTAGTGCAGGTACTCGTTGGGGACCGCCCCGAGCGACCGGAGCAGTTCCGCGCCGAAGAGACGGCCCTCCTCGAAGGAGCCGAGCAGCGCGGGATCGGCGAGCAGCCGGGGCAGTTCGTCCCGCCCGTCGACGTACAGGCCGCGCACCCAGCCGAGGTGGTTGAGCCCGGCGTAGTCGATCCAGGCCCGGTCCGGGTCGGCGCCCAGGATCCGGGCGATACGGCGCCCGAGCCCGACCGGTGAGTCGCAGATGCCGATGACCCGGTCGCCGAGGTGGCGGGACATGGCCTCGGTGACCAGACCCGCGGGGTTGGTGAAGTTGATGGTCCAGGCGTGCGGGGCGAGCCGGGCGATGCGCCGGGCCAGCTCGACGGCGACGGGAACGGTGCGCAGCCCGTACGCGATGCCTCCGGCGCCCACGGTCTCCTGGCCGAGCACGCCCAGGTCGAGGGCGACCCGTTCGTCGGCGGCCCGGCCGGCCAGGCCGCCGACGCGGATCGCGGAGAAGACGAAGTCGGCGCCGCGCAGCGCCTCGTCCAGGTCCGTGGTGGCGACGACGGCGGGCGCGTCCAAAACGCCCTGGGCCTGTTCGTCGAGCACGCGGGCGACGGCGGTGAGCCGGTCGGCGTCGGTGTCGTACAGGGTGACGTGGGAGACGCGGCCCTCGGCGTGATCACCGAGCAGGGCCCCGTACACGAGAGGCACCCGGAATCCGCCACCGCCAAGAATTGTCAGCTTCACGCTGCTCGATGGTACGGGGGCCGGGCCCGTCGGCGCCGCCCCGCGCGCGGCGGGGCGGCCCCGGCCCCGCCGCGTACGGGCCCGGAGCCGCCCGGACGGGTCAGTAGCCGTTCCACCAGCGGGAGACGATCTGCCAGAACCGGGTGGGCGCGGCCGGGGGGAGCGGCGACGGGGCCGCGGCCGGGGCGGGGGCGGGTTCCTCGGCCACCGGAGCCGGCTCGTCCACGGGGGCCGGAGCCGGGGCCGGGTGGGGCCGCGGCGCCGCGCCCGGGGCGTGGGCGGGCTGCGCCCCGGCGACGGAGTGGGCGGGCTCGGGGACGACGCGGGCCGGGGAGGAGATCTCCCAGTCGCCCGTGGGGCGGACGGCGCGGGCCATCACCGAGAGCGGATCGGCGTCCAGCTTCTGCTGCGGGCTGGGGGCGAACTTCACCGGCAGTTCGACCAGGTGGCGCGACATGATGTTGCCCACCCAGTGCAGCTCGCTCTCCTCGACGGCGAGCTCCAGGTCCGGCAGCCGCATCAGCAGGGCGTCGACGCCCACGTCGGCGATGGCGCGGCCGATGTCCTGGCCGGGGCACTCGTGCGGGCCGCCGCTGAACGCGAGGTGGGCGCGGTTGCCCTCCATGTTGGCGGTGAGGTCCGGGCGCACGGTGGGGTCGGTGTTGGCCGGGGCGATGCCGACGAGCAGGGCGTCGCCCGCCTTGATCTGCTGGCCGCCCAGCTCGGTGTCGCCGACCGCCCAGCGGCCGAAGACCGCGGTGAACGGCGGCTCGTCCCAGAGGGTCTGCTCCACCGCCTCGGGCACGGTCATGTGGCCGCCGCTGAGCCGGGCGCGGAAGCGCGGGTCGGTGAGGACCATGCGCAGCACGTTGGCGATGAGGTTGGCGGTGGACTCGTACGCGGCGATGAGGATGAGGCGCAGGTGCTCGACGACCTCGATGTCGGTCATCGTCGCGGGGTGTTCGACGAGCCAGCTGGCGAAGTCGGGGGCCGGTTCGGCGCGGCGGCGCTCCACCAGGCGCGTCAGCACGGAGACGACGTGGGCGTTGCTGGCCACCGCGGTCTCCGTGCCGCGGATCATGTCGCGGGCGGCCTGGACGAGGCGCTCGTCGTACTCCTCGGGCATGCCGAAGATCGCGCACACCACCATCATCGGCAGGTGCTCGGCGAACTGGCCGACCAGGTCGGCGCTGCCCTTCTCGCAGAAGTCGTTGACCAGCCGGTTGCTGAAGCGGTTGATGTGGCGGCGCACGCCTCGGGTGTCGATGCGCTCCATGCTGTCGGTGACCGCGCCGCGCTGCCGCTCGTGCTTGGCGCCGTCGGCGAAGGCGCAGATGGGCTGCCAGGTGAAGATCGGGGCCAGCGGGTGGTCCGGGGCGACGCTGCCGTCCTGGAGGGCCCGCCAGCGGCGGGAGTCCCGGGAGAACTGGGACGGGGTACGGGTGAGGTGGAGGTTCTCGCTGTGGCCGAGAACCAGCCAGGCGGGTACGTCGCCGTGGAGCAGGACCGGGGCGACGGTGCCGTGTTCGGCGCGGAGCTTGGCGTAGAGACCGGCGGGGTCGTTCTCCGCCTCGGGGCCGTACAGCCGGCGCAGGCCGCCGGGGCCGATGCCGAGGTTGTGGGCCGGGCACCCGGGCGGCGGGGCGACGCCCGGTTCGTGGTGGAAGGGGGTTGTCACAGGGGCTCCAGGGATCAGGGTGGCCAGAGATCAGGACGGCCGGGATCGAGCACAGGCGGGCAAGGGTGTACGGGGGCGCGCGTCGGGGGAACGGCGCGCGCCCCCGGCGTCGGGACGGCCGGGAACCGTCCCGAGGCCGGCGGGGCGTCGGGCGAGGGGGACGGCCGGAGCCGTTCCGGAGCCGTCAGATGAGCGGGACGGCCAGGCTGTGCAGATAGCGCATCAGGGTCATCAGCACATCGCGGCTGGAGGCCCGCAGCCGCGCGTCGCAGTCGATCATCGGGACCTCGTCCGGCAGGTCGAGGGCTCTGCGCAGGGCCTCGACCGGGTGGTGCGGTGCGTCGGGGAAGGTGTTGACGGCCACCACGAACGGCACTCCGCGCTCCTCCAGCCGGCCGATGACGTCGAAGCTGACCTCGAGCCGCCGGGTGTCGATGAGGACGACGGCGCCGAGGGCCCCTTCGAAGAGGCCGTTCCACAGGAACCAGAAGCGCTCCTGGCCGGGGGTGCCGAACAGGTAGAGGATCAGCTCCTCGCTGAGGCTGATGCGGCCGAAGTCCATGGCGACGGTGGTGGCGGTCTTGGTCTCCACCCCGGCGTTGTCGTCCACGCCGACACCGGCCTGGGTCATGGTCTCTTCGGTCGTCAGGGGCCGGATCTCGCTGACCGAGCCGACCATGGTCGTCTTGCCGACCCCGAACCCGCCGACGATCACGACCTTCACCGCGGCGGTTGCCGTGGTGGGGAGGACGTCCTCGCTGCGCGGTCCGGTGATCGTGTCAGAGCTTCTGAAGTCCATGCATCACCGCTTCGAGAAGGGACCTGTCGGGGAGTGTGGCGCGGACGATCGGCGCACGCGACTCGATGAGTTCGGTCGCGAGGAGATCGCTCAGGAGCGAGGTGACCACGCTGAACGGCAGGCTGAGGTAGGCGGAGATCTCGGCGACCGACAACGGGGCCTGGCAGAGCCGCAGGATCGCGGCCTGCTCCGGCTGGAACGTCGGCGAGGGCTCCGCCTGGGCGACAACCATCGTGACCAGGTCGAGCGCTCCACGCTCGCTGTCGTCGAGATCGCCGGTGATCACATACAGCCGTTCCGGGTCGCTGAGCTCCGGATCGGTCTTGCGGCGTTCTCGTCGGGGTCCGCTCATCCGGACTGCCCGCCGTGGCGGGGCGGACTGGTCAGGTGGGCGCCGATCCGCACGACCATGTCCCTCATCCTGGCGCCGACCAGCCCGGCGTCGACGGTCTCGCCCGCCAGTACGGCGAGGTAGGCGCCGGTGCCGGCCGCCATCAGGTAGAAGAAGCCGCCGGTCACTTCGATGACGACGAGCTTCATCAGGCCGTCGCTGTAGGGGATCTCGGTGGCCACCGCGGCGGCCAGGCTCTGCAGTCCGGCGCAGGCCGCCGCCAGCCGGTCGGCGACATCGGGGTCGCCGCCGTGCATGGCGATGCGCAGCCCGTCCGAGGAGAGCACCACGATCTGGTGGATGCTCGGCACGTCGTCGGCCAGCTCCTTGAGCATCCAGTCCATGTTTCCCCGCTGCTGGATCACTTCAGGTCTCCCTTGTCCCACGCGTCATCGGAGTCTTCGCCGTGCTTCGGTTCCTGCGGTACGCCGTTGACGGCCTTGGTGAAGGCCTCCAGCCAGAGGCCGGGGGGCTTCTCGCCGTCGTGACCGCCGTGACCGCCGTGACTGCCATGGCCGCCGTGACCGCCGTGGCCGCCGTGGCCGCTGTGGCCGTCATGGCCGCCGTCCGGGTGCCCGCCCCGGCCGGGCAGTTGCCCGTTGACGGGGGCGGGCGGTGGGGGCGGCTGCTGCGGCAGGTTGTGCGAGCCGAGCGGGGCGCGGCCCCGGCTGCGGCGCTGCGGCAGTCCGTTCTCGGTCCACTCGGTGACCACCGGGACGTCGTCCTCCATCGCCGCCGGCATCGCCGGACGCGGTGCGGCCGCGGGGGCACCGGTGGGGGCCGGTGCGACCACGGAGGGCACCGGCCCGGTGGCGGCGGGCTTGGGCTTGCGCTTGCCGGGCGGCGGCACCACGTGCTGGAGCTGCGACATGTCCAGCGAGCTGGTGGGCCGCGAGGTGGCGCCGATGCCGTGGGCGATGCCCGGGGCGGGGCCGGTGGTGATCATGTCGCGCGGCACGATGAGGACCGCGCGGACACCGCCGTACGCGGACTGGCGCAGGGAGACCTGGAGTTGGTACATCCGCGAGAGCCGTCCGACGACGGCCATGCCGAGCCGCGGGGACTCCCCCAGGTCGTTCATGTTGATGCCGGCCTGGGCCTGGGCGAGCATGTTCTCGGCGCGGGCGCGGGCCTCCTCGCTGAGGCTGACGCCGCCGTCCTCGATCTCGATGGCGATGCCGGTCTGCACCTCGACCGCGGTGACGTGCACCCGGGTCTGGGGCGGGGAGTAGCGGGTCGCGTTGTCCAGGAGTTCGGCGCAGGCGTGGATGAGCGGCTCGACCGAGGTGCCGACGATGGCGACCTTGGCGATCGAGTGCAGATCGACGCGCTGGTACTCCAGGATGCGGGACATCGCGCCGCGCAACACGCTGAACAGCGGTACGGGCTTGGGCCACTGGCGGCTGGGGCGGGCACCGCCGAGCACGGCGATGGAGTCCGCGAGCCGGCCGATCAGCGCGGTGCCGTGGTCGATGCGGAGCAGGTCGTCGAAGACCTCGGGGTTGCGCCCGTAGTGGTCCTCCATCTCCCGCAGTTCACTGGCCTGGCGGTGCACGATCGCCTGGACGCGGCGGGCGACGCTGACGAAGGCGCGCTGGGCGGAGTCACGCCGGGCCTCCTCGTTGTCGATGACTTCGAGGACCTGGTAGACCTGCTCGCGCAGCGCCTTGGGCAGATGGCGGTTGGCCACGTCCGCGTCGAAGATGTCGCGCATGACCTCCTCGGGCGAGTTGCCCACCCGCAGACGCCGGATGGCGGCGGGCATGACCTCCTTGGTGAGCCGCACGGTCTCGGAGTCATGGCTGAGGATGCGGTGTTCCAGGTAGGCGATGCGCTGTTCGTACTCCGCGCGCTGGGCGCCCATGGCGCGCCGGCGGCGGTGCAGCGCCACGGTGAGCACGGCGACCACGAGCGTGGTGATCGCGCCGCACACGGCGACTGGTATCCGCGCGGCCGGGACCACCAGGGCCGCGCCGGCGGCGGTTGCGCCGGCCAGCAGGACCACGGGCGGCAGGACTACGCGGACGACGGTGACTTCTCTGTCGGTCGGCGGTGATTCAACACGGACCATCTAAAACCCTCTGGCGGTTGATTCCGGGATGTATGCGCACGTGAGCGGAGACTCATGAACAAGTGCTCGAATTCGTATCAACTCGACTTCACTGCGCGTGAGCTTAGCCAGATCAGAACAGGGGATCGGCATATTCACCCAACCCCCTGCGGGAGCCCGCGAAGAGGAATACACTCGCCAGTTTTCGCACTCACCGCTGTGGAGCGTGTGCGTGGAGTGACGGCGCCCGAAAAGCCGCTCCCCGCCTCTCCTCGCGTACCGATGTCCGGGACGAAGTGGTGGACGAATGAGCCGATTGCCGGTCAGATCGCGGATTTCGTAGGAGGTTTCGTACCGCAGAACAGGACAGAGGCACAGATGATCGAACCGGATCGAAAGGGACAGATTCCTGATCGTGCGAAGGGTGACCCGAAAAATCGCTGTGCTGACGCGTATACGGCCGCGGATTCCACGGACCCGCCGGACGCCCCGCGCGTACGGTGCCGTAGCGGGGATCATGGCGGTCGGCACCCGCCCCGCGGTGGCGGCGGTGGGATACCCGGAGTGACGACAGGGAGCGGCGGAAGCATGGCAGCGACAGGTGACTACACGATCGCTTCGCTGGATACGGGGCTCCGCGCCATGCGGCTCTTCCTCACCCACGACACCCTCACCGTCACCGAGGCCGCCGAGCGGCTCTCCGTCGGACGGTCCACCGCGCACCGGGTGCTGAGCACGCTGGAGAGCCGGGGGTTCGCGATCCGGGACACCTCGGGGCGCGGCTACGCGGCGGGCCCGGAGCTGGTGCGGCTCGGCCGGCCGGCGGGGTTCGGGCGCGCGGCCCGCGACCGGCTGGGCCCCGTGCTGGAGGACGCGGCCCGGCGGACCGGTGAGACGGTGTGGAGTGTGGCGCTCATCGGCGACCAGGTCATCGTCACCGACGGCCGCGAGTCCCCCCATCCCGTGCGCGTGGCGCTGGAGTTGGGGCGCACGGGCCCGGCCCACGCGGGCTCGGGCGGCAAGCTGCTGCTCTCCTCGATGACGGCGGACCAGGTGTGCGCGCTGTATCCGTACGAGGAGCTGGAGCCGGTCACCCCGGCCACGCTCACCTCGCGGACGGCCCTGCTGGACGAGCTGGCGCTGATCCGCCGGACCGGCCACGCGGTCGGCCGGGGTACGTCCGTCCCGGGCATGACCACGGTCGCCGTCTCCCTGGCCGGGTCGAGCTGGCGGGACCGGCTCGCCCTGGTGGCCGCGGCCCCGGCGGACCGGTCCGGCGACGCCGCGCTGGCCGAACGGGCGGAGCGGCTACGGGAGTCGGCCGCGCTGCTGACCTCGGCGCCCCCGCCCTGACCGCCTCCGCTTCCCTGCCGCCTCGCGCCGCGCCCGGCCGGGAGCCGTCCCACCCCGGCCGACCGAGGCGGGGCCTGCCCGCCCCGCCGCCGTCAGCGCCGCGCCCCGCCGATCCGGCCCTCCAGCTGCACCAGCAACTCGCCGAGCCGCGAGCCGAGTTCGCCCCGGCTCCGTTCATCCAGCCCCGAGAGCACCGCTTTCTCGTACGCGAGCTGTTCGGGCAGCAGCCGGTCGACCAGGGCGCCGCCCTCCTCGGTGAGGCGGACATGGGCCACCCGCCGGTCGCGCTCGTCGCCCCGGCGGTCCACCAGGCCGCGTTCCTGGAGGGCCCGCAGCCGCTTGGTGACGGCGGCGCCGGAGGAGAAGGTCTCCCGGGCTAGCTCGCCCGGGGTGAGTTCCCGGTCGGTACGGCGTACCGCGCCGAGGAGGTCGAACTCGGCCCGGGTCAGCCCGGCGGAGCGCAGCGGGGCGTCCTCCGCCTGCTGGAGCAGGGCGGCGCAGCGGTTGATCCGGCCGATGATCTCCATCGGGCCGGTGTCGAGCTCGGGATGGACGGCCTGCCACTGCCGCACCACCGAGGCAACGATGTCGTCGGTCACTCCGCTCCGATCCAAGGGGCAGGGGCCACCGGGCCGCGCCCTTTCTCCGGGGCGCGGGCCACCGGGCCCAGCCGTTGTGCTGTCGCGGCGAGCGTACGGTGTCCGGCCTGCTCGGCCGCGAGAAGCTCCCCCTCGGGCAGGGCGCGCTGCCACCACTCCCCCGCCGCGGTGTCGGCGGCCTCGCGCAGCTCGACGAGGCTCGCGGTGAGCGCGCGGCGCGCCCGGTCCAGATCGGCGGGGGCGGCGGCGGGAGCGGCGTGGGCCCGTTCGGCGTACGCCTTTTCGGCTTCGGCACGGGCTCGCCCGGTGGCTTCGAGGGCACGTCCGACACGGCCGGCCGCCCTCCGGTTGGTGACGAGCGCCGCCGCGAGGAACCCGGCGAGCGCGCCCAGGACGGTGTCCAGGACCCGGTCGCCGATCAGCTCCCCGGCCGGGTGGGTGGAGCCGAACTCCAGGACCAGGAGGGCCATCGGGGTGACGGCGACGGAGCCGAGCCAGTAGTTCCGGGTGATCAGGGCCTCGGCGGCGAAGCTGAAGAAGAGGCAGCACAGGATGAGCGCGAGAGGGCCGGTACGGGAGAGCGGCAGGACGGCGGCGAAGACGAGGACGCCCAGGAGGTTGCCGAGGGTGCGCTGGAGGGTCCGGTTCCAGGTCAGGGTGACGTTGGCCTGGTAGAGGGAGGCGGCGGTGACGATGGCCCAGTAGGGGCGGCCGACTCCGAGGGCGGCGCAGAGGTATCCGGCGAGCGCGCAGCCGATCAGCGTACGGGCGGCGATGGGCAGCAGGTGCGATCCGGGGCCGAGGCTCCGCAGCAGGGTGCGGCGGGCGGCACGGCGGCCACCGGAGGCTCGCAGGGCGACGCGTTCGGCCTCGATCCCGTACGAGGCGGCCCGCTCGGCCTCGATCCCGTACGACGCGGTCCGCTCGGCCTCGATCCCGTACGACGCGGCCCGCTCGGCCTCGATCCCGTACAGCTCGTCGGCCGTTCCCTCGGCGGGCGGCGGTGCGGGGACGGGCCCCCGGGCGCGGGTCAGGGCGGCCCAGGCGCGCAACCGGTCCGGATCGGCCGTGCCCGGCCCGGCGGCGGCCGCCTCCGCGTGCACCACCAGCCGTTCCAGGGAGCGTCGTACGGGGGTGGGCCGCCCGGAGGCGAGCAGGCACTGCCAGGCGGCGTGCACGGCGGTGGCCACACCGCGCCGGGCGCGGGGCCCGGGATCGGCGGCGCAGTCGGCGGCCGCTTCGAGGGCACGGGCGACGGCCCGGCGCTCGGGCCCCTCGCGGCGGACCAGCGCGGGCCCCGCACAGACGAGCCAGGCGACCGCACCCGCGGCCAGGGTCAGGGCGAGGTGGGCCGGGACCTGGCCGAGGTACTGGGGGGCGAACAGCGCGGCGGAGCTGACGAAGGTGAGGATCACATGGCCGGGCGGACCGATCCGGGTCGCGTCGCACAGGACCTTCTGGACGGCGGCGAGAAGCGCGCCGACCGCGACGAGCACGGCGGTGGAGTGCGTGAGGGAGGCGGTGACGAGGGCGACCGCGAGCCCGGCGGACATGGCGAGCACGACGCCGGCCACGGTCCGGGCGCGCCGGGCGTACGGCAGGCCGTGGCCGTACAGCGCGCAGAGCGAACCGGCCATCGTGTACATCACGAGGTCGAGCCGGCCGAGGGCCAGGAGCGTCAGATGCGGTACGGCGGAGGCGACGACCACGCTCAGCGCGGGCTTGAACCAGGTGTCCGACGGGCGGCCGAGCCGGAGTGGGGCGGCCAGGGGAAGGCTGCGGGCGGAGGGCCGCCGGGTCCGGATGGATGTATCACTCACCCATACACGTTAGCAGGTGTTACACCCGTAAAAGGCTTTCGTCGCGCCCGGCCGGGAACAGCCCGGGAACAGCTCGGCGCCGCCACCCCCGAAGGGGCGGCGGCGCCGGTCGGGTCCGTTCGAGCGCGGGGGAGCCGAGGCCGCGGGCGTCCTGCTTGAGCGCGGTGTCCACGGTCAGGGCCGTGGCCACGACGAGGCTGAGCAGCGGCTCGGGCAGCCGCTGGTGGATCTGGAGCACATAGTTGTCGGCCGTCGTGAACATGGTCTTCGCGAGGCCTTCCCAGGTCTTGGTGATCCGGGCGATCTCGGTGCCGTGCTGGTCGACGATGGCGAAGTTCCAGGCGCGCCAGTTCTCCGCCTTGACCGCGCCGACCTGCACACCTCCGGCCGTCATCGCGAAGTTGATCTTGCCGATCGCGTTCTGCTGGACGATCTCGCCGACCGGCTGCCCGTCGGGGCGCTGGACGATGACACGGGACTTGATGAACTTCGCCGGACGGGTCAGCAGCAGCTGCGGCCGGCCGTGCGCGTCGCGGATCTCCAGCCGGTGCGTCAGGTACTGGTCGATGCTGGAGACGAACCGGAGCACCTTGCGCAGCGCGCCCTGCCCGACCTGGACGACCGAGCCGACGGTCGCACCGTGCTGGTCGAACACCCGGTACTCGTTGGTCACCTCGATCAGCTTGGCCTTCTGATTCACGACCAGGACCGGCTGGTCGAAGAGCGACCCGGCGGAGACGGCATACTGACCGGCAGGCTGCTGGGCAACGTGCTGCTGTTGTTGCTGCTGTTGCTGTTGCGGCGCGGGGGACCCCGCGGCGGCCGGGGCCTGCTGCCCGTCGGCCGGATGCGTGTGCTCGGTCCACCGGCTGCCGTCCCAGTAGCGCAGCAGCTGGGGTGCGCCGTGAGGATCCGGGAACCAGCCCGCGGCTATGTTCGATTGCGTGGTCACTGGGGCACACTATCCCGCGGAATCAGTGCCCCATAGTCTTTGAATCTTCATACAGCTACTACGATGACGGGCCATGACCAGGGTGAGCGCTCGGACCGACCGGCAGGGGTACCGCTCACGCCTGCCCGTCTCGCTGGGCTGGACCTTCGCCCTGCTCTCCCTGCTCCTGTGCTGTTCGGTCGCCCCCTCGGCCGCCGCCGTGCCGGTGGCGATGGAGACTCCGGGCCCGGCCCCCGTACGGATGCTGACGCCGGTGCCCGAACCGGCCGTCGAGCCGGTGGTCATGGCCACCCCCGCCGACCGGGGGCTCGGGACCTCGTGCCACGGCGGCTCGACCCACTCGGCGGCCGTCGTACTCCCGGTGTCACCGGCACCCGTGGCGCTCCCCTCCCCCGTGGCCTTCGCACCGGCCGCCCCGCTGACCGGGGCGGCCGCCGTGCGGGGGCCCTCCCACGACGGCGCCCACTCCGTCGATCAGCTGCGTCTTCAGGTCCAACGGATCTAGAGCCGGGTCCGCTCCCCCTCCGCGCCTCGTGCCGGGCCGGGAGCGGCTGCCCGTGTGCTCTGTTTCCCCTTGTTTTCCTGCACGACCCTCCGCATCCCCCCGCATCCGCTGAACGACGAGGACCTTCCATGGCTTCCGCCAAGAACCAGAACTCCCCCGCCAACGCGCGCCGCGCCAAGCTCGAGGAGGCCCGCCGCAAGGAGCGCGCCCGTGAGCGCCGGGGCCGCCTCATCACCATCGGCGCGTCGGTCGCCGTGGTCCTCGCGCTGGTCGCCGGAGGCGGCTACCTGGTGTACCAGGCGAACGAGAAGGACAAGAAGGAGCAGGAGGCCAAGAACGCTCCCGTCACCGGTGAGCGCACGTGGGACGACCTGGCCCAGAACCACGTGGAGACGAAGGTCGACTACCCGATGAACCCGCCCGTCGGAGGCGACCACAGCCAGGTCTGGATGAACTGCAACGCGGACGTCTACACCGAGGAGATACCGAAGGAGAACGCCGTCCACTCCCTGGAGCACGGCGCCGTCTGGGTCACGTACAACGACAAGGCGCCGGAGGCCGACGTCAAGGCGCTCACGGAGAAGGTCAAGTCCACCCCGTACTCCCTGATGAGCCCGGTCAAGGACCAGAAGGACCCGCTGATGCTCAGCGCGTGGGGCAAGCAGGTCACGATCGACAGTGCCACCGACTCCCGCGTCGGCCAGTTCTTCAGCAAGTACGTGCAGGGCCCGCAGACCCCTGAGCCGGGTGCCGCCTGCACCGGCGGGCTCGACAAGTGACCTCCGCGACGAGTTCGCCCCCCGCCACCCGCCGGATGGTGCTCGCGGGCGCCGTCGTGCTGCTGCTGGCGGTGGGGCTGGTGGCGCTGATGGTGGTCCGGCCCTCGGCGGCGTCCCCGCCCGCGCGGGCGGCGCTGTCCGCTCCGGCGGACGATTCGGCGGACGCCGGGTTCGCGCGGGACATGGCGATCCACCACCAGCAGGCGGTGGAGATGTCGTTCATCGTGCGGGAGCGCACGGATGACGAGGACGTGCGGCGCCTGGCGTACGACATCATCAACACCCAGGCCAACCAGCGCGGCATGATGCTGGGCTGGCTGGACATCTGGGACCTGCCCAAGAGTTCGGCGGAGCCGCCGATGGCGTGGATGGGTCACACCGTCGAGCCGACCGGCGACGGTTCGCTGATGCCGGGCATGGCCACCGACGCCGAGCTGAAGGCGCTGGAGGCGGCCGAGGGCAAGGCGGCCGAGGTGCTGTTCCTGCGGCTGATGACCGTGCACCACCGCGCCGGTGTGGACATGGCGCGGGCGGGAGCCGAAACGGCCGGGACGGACGTCATCCGCAACCTGGCGCAGGGCATGGTCCGCGGCCAGCAGTCCGAGATCGGGCTGATGGCGGACATGCTGAAGGCCCGCGGCGCCAAGCCGTGAGCGCGGGCGGCCCCTGGTGGCGGGATCTTCCCGCAAGGGGCCGCCTCCGCCGCGCCGCCCGCTCCGTCCGGCATCGCATAGGCTCGGCGACGATATGAAGAGCATCCTCACTCCGCTGGGGCCCAAGGCCGACAAGGACACCGTGCGACGGCACAATCTCAGCCTGGTACTGCGAGCCGTGCGGGACGAGGGCGAGAGCGGGGAGGCGACCCGCGCCGGAGTGGCCGCGCGGGTCGGACTGACCCGGGCCGCGGTCTCCTCGCTCGTCGAGCAGCTCATGGACAGCGGCTTCCTCACCGAGTCGGGCAAGACGTTCAGCGGGCACGCCGGGCGCCCCGGCACCGCGCTCAAGGTGGCCCGCACCGGTCCCGCCGGGCTCGGCGTGGAGATCAACATCGATTACGTGTCGGTCTGCGTCGTCGACCTCGCGGGCACCGGCCGGGTCCGGCAGACCGAGCACCTCGACAACCGGGGCGCGCCCGCCGGGGAGGTCCTCGCCCGTGCGGCCCGGATCGCCGCGCGGACCCTGGACTCGGCGCGCGAGCAGGAGCTGCGCCCGGTGGGCGCGGCGCTGGCGCTGCCCGGCCTGGTCTCCGGCGGCTCGGTGCGCCAGGCCCCCAACCTCGGCTGGAACCAGGTCCCGGCGCAGGAGCTGTTCGCCGACGCGCTCGCCGCTCTGCGCCCCGGCCAGGAGGCGCTGCCGGTCACCTCGGAGAACGAGGCCAATCTCGCGGCCCTGGCCGAGCTGTGGTTCGGCGGCCTCGGTGACGTACGCAGCTTCCTGTATCTGACCGGTGAGATCGGGGTCGGCGGCGCGCTCGTGCTGGGCGGCGAACTGCTGCGGGGTGCGCACGGGTTCGCCGGGGAGATCGGCCATGTCGTGGTGGACCCGGACGGGCCGGAGTGCCGGTGCGGGTCCCGGGGCTGCCTGGAGCAGTACGCCGGCCAGACGGCGCTGCTGCGGGCGGCCGGGGTCGAGGGGGCCGGGGGCGGCGCCGGAGTGCTGGAGCTGGAGCGGCGCGCGCGGACCGGGGACGGGCGGGCGGTGGCGGCGGTCGCCGAGGCGGGGCGGATGCTGGGCCGGGTGGTCTCGGGCGCGGTGAACCTGGTCGACCCGGACGCGGTGGTGCTCGGCGGGATCTACCGGGGCCTGATGCCGTGGCTGTCGCCGCCCGCCGACGAGGAGCTGACCGGCCGGGTGGTGTCGGGCCTGTGGTCCCCGGGCAGCGGGCGGCTCCGCGCGTCGTCGGTGGCGGGGGACGCGGCGCGGGGCGCGGCGGCGCTGGTGGTGCAGGACGTGCTGGACGATCCGGTGGCGTACGCGGAGCCGTCCGGGGGGTGACCCCGGGCGGGGGCCGGGGGGGCGGGGCCGGGCGGAGGCCGGGGGGTGCCATCGTCCTCCTTCTCGCCGGCGGGGGGGCGGGGGGGGGGGCGGCGGGGTGGGTCTGGGGGGGGGGCGGCCCCCCCCG